>JAOUHR010000177.1 GCA_029884515.1 Gemmatimonadota bacterium | reverse complement strand
TGCCGCCGCGGGTTGGGCTCGCGCTCGAGTTCAGTGTGGCACTCATGCTCATCATGCTCGGCTTCGCGAACCTGCGCTCGCGTGACGAGACGCCGGCGGCGCGCACCACCGCGCGGCCCTTCCTCGTGGGGCTCGTCCACGGACTCGCCGGCTCCGCCGCGGTGGCGCTGCTGGTGCTCGCCACCGTGCGCAGCACCCTGGGCGCGCTGCTCTACCTGCTGGTGTTCGGCCTCGGCACGATCGGCGGGATGGTGGCGGTCACCGTGCTCCTCGCCGCGCCCGCACTGTATGCCGGACCGCGCGTTGCGCGCTTCCAGACCGGCATCAGGGTCGCAGCGGGTGCGCTCAGCGTCGCCTTCGGGCTCGTGCTCGCACACGCGCTGATCGTCGAGGGCGGGCTCTTCTCCGCGCTGCCGATCTGGGCGCCGCGCTGAGGGGGCGCGGCCGGAGGCGCGTGCGGATCGCCGACGAGGCGCGGCTGAAGTTCGGCGCTCGCCTCCGCGCCTGGTACCGCCGGAACGCCCGCGACCTCCCGTGGCGCCGCACGCGCGACCCGTACCACATCCTGGTCTCGGAACTCATGCTCCAGCAGACGCAGGTGTCGCGGGTGCTGGAGTACTATCCGCGCTTCCTCGCCCGTTTCCCGACGCTCGAGGCGTTGGCCGGTGCACGCGCGCGGCAGGTGGTCTCCGAGTGGTCGGGCCTCGGCTACTACGCGCGCGCGCGCAACCTCCACAAGCTCTCGCGCCGGGTCACGCGCGACGGTGACGGAACGCTCCCCAGCGAGCCACATGCGTTGCGCGAGCTCCCGGGCATCGGCGCGTACACGGCCGGGGCCGTCGCGAGCTTCGCACATGGCAAGCGGGCCGCGCTCGTGGACACGAACGTCGCGCGGGTGCTCGCCCGGGTATTCGCCCCGCGCCTCAGGCCCAAGCGTCCGCGCGACCTCAAGCGGCTCTGGGTGATCGCGGAGGACACGCTCCCCCGCACCGCGAACGCGACCTGGACGCATAACCAGGCACTGATGGAGCTGGGCGCACTCGTGTGCACGGCGCGCGCGAGGCGGTGCGGGATCTGCCCGGTGCGAGGAGTCTGCGCGACCTACGCGCGCGAGGGGCCGCCGGAGCCCGGCGTCGCGATGCGCTCGGTGGGGGCGGTCGTCGTCGCCACCGACGGGCGACCGGACCGCTCGAGTTCCCGCGCATAGCGCCGCTCGGCACGCGCGAACACGGCACGGCCGAATCGCGAACTCCAGATCCGGTTCGCAGCCCGCTGCGGAACGCTGACGCGCACCGGTCGCATCGACCAGAGGGCGATCGAGACGCCGATGAGGACGGTTCCACCGAGCAGGATGAGCCCGCCGATCGGCTCCACCACCGGCGCCCCGCCCGAACCGAACTTCACCATGTTGAAGAACACCGGGATCGAGACGCCTCCGATGAAGCCGCCCGCGGCGGCGACCCTCCGACGCCGCTTCGTGCGCACCCGCTCCACGGGATCATCGAGCAGCTGCTCCCGGCCGCGTGCGATCTCGTCCGCGATCGCGTCGAACGCCGTGCGCACGTCGGCCACCGTGAAACCCTGTCGCACGGCGAACCGCACGCGATCGAGCGTCTGGGAGCAGATGGTGACCGCGACGGTGAGGAAGAGCACTCCCACCATCGTCCCGAGCAGGGTGGACGCCTTGTCGGAGAACTGGGTGAAGACGAAGAAGACCAGCAGCAGCGTGATGATCGCCTGCAGGGAGCTCGCGGTCTGCTGATGGAAGAGCCGCAGGAGCGGCGCGACCTCGCGTGACCGGAGTTGCAGTGCCCCGATCGCCTCGGCCATCGCCTCGCCGGTGGGGTAGCGGTTCGCGGGTTCCTTCTCCAGCGCCTTCGCGATCACCGCCGCGAGCCCCGGCTGGAACTCCGGCCGCACCGACTCCACCGTTGGCGCCGGGACGGTCAGGTGTTGCATCAGGAGCTTGTGCGCGCTCTCGCCCTGGAAGGGCGGTCGCCCCGTCGCCGCGAAGAACCCCACACAGCCCAGCGAGTAGAGGTCGCTCCGGCCGTCCACCTGTTCCGCGGCCGCCTGCTCCGGACTCATGTAGTGCGGCGTGCCGATCGACTGCCCGACCTCGGTGAGCGTGGTCGCATGCTCCTGCCGCGCGATCCCGAAATCCATGATCAGCGCGCGTCCGGTGCCGCGCTCGATCATGAGGTTGTCCGGTTTCACGTCGCGGTGCACGATGCCGCGCGCGTGCGCGTAGCCGAGTGCCCACGCCGTGTCCTGCAGGAGCCGGGCGCAGTCCGGCCCGTCATACGGCCCCGAGCGCGCGATGCGCTCCGTGAGCGTCTCGCCGTCCACGTACTGCATGACGAACAGGAGGAGGTCGCCGTGCTCCTCCACCGCGTGCACGTGGATGATGTTCGGGTGCGAGAGCGACGCCGCGAGCTTCGCCTCGCGCACGAACCGCTCCCGCAGCGAGGGCTGCGCCGCGAGGTCGGGTGGCAGGACCTTGATCGCGACCTCGCGGTCGAGCGAGAGGTCGGTCGCGAGGTACACCGCGCCCATCCCCCCGCGTCCGAGCTCACGGAGGATCGTGTAGCGGCCGGCGACGGCGGCCTCGAGGGCGCGCTTGAGGGGATCGGTCAACTGCCGGAGGGAGGTGTGAGATGTAAGGTGGAGCGGAACCGGGGGGCACGAAAGAGGCGCGCCGGCAGTACCCGGCGCGCCCCTCACATCTCCCTTCTGCCGTTCGACTATTTCTTGATCTTGTGCCCCAGGTCCACCCTCGCCTGGTACGGCCGCTCGCCATGCCCCGTGTAGATCTGCCGCGGTCGCGCGATCTTCTGCTCCTTGTCGAGCAGCATCTCCTCCCACTGCGCCAGCCAGCCGGCCGTGCGCGCGATGGCGAAGAGCACCGTGAAGTAGTCCGTCGGGAAGTGCATCGCCCGGTAGATCAGCCCGGTGTAGAAGTCCACGTTCGGGTAGAGCTTGCGCGAGATGAAGTACTCGTCGCTGAGCGCGATCCGCTCCAGTTCCAGCGCGATCTCCATGTCCCTCCCCACGCCGGCGATGCGGAGCACGTCGTCGCAGAGGCTCTTCACGATGCGCGCCCGCGGGTCGTAGCTCTTGTAGACGCGATGGCCGAAGCCCATCAGCCGCGAACCCTTCCCATCCTTGACGCCCGCGATGAAGGCCGGGATGTTCTTCACGTCGCCGATCTCCTCGAGCATCCGGAGCACCGCCTCGTTGGCGCCTCCGTGCAGCGGGCCGTAGAGCGCGGCCACGCCGGCCGCGACCGCCGAGTACGGGTCCACCTGCGAGGAGCCCACCGCGCGCACGGCGCTGGTGGAGCAGTTCTGCTCGTGGTCCGCGTGCAGGATGAAGAGCACGTCGATCGCCCGGGCGTACACCGGGTGCGCCTCGTACCTGGGCTCCGACATCCGGGCGATCATCGAGAGGAAGTTCTCGGCGTACGGCAGCGAGTTGTCGGGATACACATAGGGCATCCCCTTCACGTGCCGGTACGCGAAGGCCGCCAGTGTCGGCATCTTGGCAAGGAGCCGGACGAACGCGATGTCGCGTTCGCGCTCGTCGAACACCGACTTGGAGGTCGGATAGAACGATGAGAGCGCCGCCACGCCGGCCGTCATCATCGCCATCGGATGCGCGTCGTATCGGAACCCTTCCATGAAGTGCTTGATGTTCTCGTGCACGTACGTGTGGTACGTGATGTCCTGTTGCCACTGGTCGTACTGCTTCTGGTCGGGGAGCTCTCCATGCCGGAGCAGCCACGCGACCTCGAGGAAGTTCGACTTCTCGGCGAGCTGATCGATCGGGTAGCCGCGGTAGCGCAGGATCCCCTTGTCGCCGTCGATGAAGGTGATGGCCGAGCGGCACGACGCCGTGTTCATGAATGCGGGGTCGTAGCCCATGATGCCGAAATCGCCCGCGTCCACCTTGATCTGGCGGAGGTCGGACGTGCGGATGGTCTCGTCGGTGATCGGGACGGCGTACACCTTCCCGGTGCGCGAGTCCTTGATCTCGAGGTGGTCGCCGGCAGCGGGCGACGTGGGGTCAGCGGCGGTCTTTCCGGCCATCGGATGCGGTTCCAGCTGAAGTGGAGTGTCGCGCCAGCGGTCGTGGCAGGGCGCCGAGCGGCTGGCGTGGGGAGCGATCGTGATCCCTCTGTAATGTAGTGGAGCGTGTTGCGCTGTGTCTCCGGGGTCGAACCGCTATCCTTCGTCGCGTGCATTCGGCCTTCCTCCTCCCTCTCGTCGCCCTCGCCGCCGCCATCGGCGCGGCCATGAACGCGGTCGCCGGTGCCGGGACGCTGGTCACCTTCCCCGCCCTCATCGCGTTCGGCATCCCGCCGATCACGGCCAACGCGACCTCCACGGTCGCGCTCTGGCCCGGCACGATGACCTCGCTCTGGGGCTATCGCGCCGAGTTGCGCGGGGCCCGCCGGTGGGCCATCGCCTTCGCGATCCCCAGCCTCCTCGGCGGCGTCGTCGGCGCGTTCCTCCTGCTGGGCACGCCCGAGCGCCGGTTCGCGCAGCTCGTGCCCTGGCTGATCCTCGGCGCGACCGCCCTGTTCATCGTGAAGCCGCGCCTGATGGGCTGGCTGCGCAAGGCCGCGCCCGCGCGCCCGCTCCACGACGCCGACGGATCGCTCCACCCCCCGACCCTCCCCTTCCTCTTCTACCAGTTCGTGGTGGGCGTCTACGGCGGCTACTTCGGCGCGGGCGCCGGCATCCTCATGCTCGCCGCGCTCGGCCTGATGGGCCTCTCGAACATCCACCAGATGAACGGCCTCAAGAACTGGGGCGGCGGCATGATGAACCTCGTGGCGGTGATCATCTTCGCCGCGAGTGGCATCGTGGACTGGCCGGTGGCGCTGGCGATGGCCGTCGGCGCCTCCATCGGCGGGCTCGTCGGCTCCCTGCTGGCCCAGCGCGTCGGCCAGGAGTGGGTGCGCCGGATGATCGTCGTGATCGGACTCAGCAGCGGACTCGCCATGCTCACGGGACTCCTATGACCAAGCCCATCCCTCCGCTCGACCCCGCCGACTGGGACGCGTACCGCGCGCTCGCCCATCGCATGGTCGACGAGTCGCTCGACTACCTGCGCGACGTGCGCGATCGCCCCACCTGGCAGCCGATGCCTGAGCGCGTGCGCGCCGCGCTCACCGGTGAGCCACTCCCGCGCGCAGGGCTCGGCGACGCGCAGGCA
>JAOUHR010000178.1 GCA_029884515.1 Gemmatimonadota bacterium | reverse complement strand
TGCCTGCAGTCTGCACCGCTGCACCGTCGGGCGCGAGAGGCTGCCGGTGGGCGGTCGCCGCGGGACGGAACTAGGCCTCGAGCGTCGGCTCCACGAAATCCTCCGTGGGCCGCGCGAACAGGTACCCTTGGAGGAAGTCGGCACCGAGCGGGCGCAGGGCCTCGCGCTCGGCGGGTGTTTCCACGCCCTCGGAGATCACGGCCATGCCGAGGTCGGCGCAGAGGGAGTACATCGCGTGCACCACCCGTGCCTTGGTGGGGTTGCGGTCGATCCCCGTGACGAGCGAGCGGTCGAGTTTCACGAAATCGGGCCCGAAGTGCGTGAAGCTCGAGAGCCCCGCGTAGCCGGTGCCGAGGTCGTCCACGGCCACCCGGTAGCCCAGGCGGCGCAGGTCCGTGACGGCGGGGCCAAGGTCGCCGAGCCGGTCGAGCGACGCGCGCTCCGTCATCTCCAGCACCACGCGACCGGCGTGCTCGGCCAGGGGCGAGCCGTCGCCGTAGAGTGAGGGGTCGAGGAGGTCGGGCGGGTGCACGTTGACGAAGAGGAGGAGCTCCGGCCGGATCTCGCGCGCCCGCTCCGCCACGCTGGTGTAGATCCGCCGCGAGAGCTCCGACTCGCGGGCGAGCAGGCTCGCGGTGTCGAACAGCACGCCGGGCTCCTGCATCTGGGCCTCGTGCGTGCGCACGAGCGCCTCGTACCCCACGGTGCGGCGCGTCGTCATGGAGACGATCGGCTGGTACACCATGTAGAGCGAGTCCAGCGCGCGCGAGAATGCCGCGTCGAGCTGGGTCCGCTCGCCCATGGGCAGGTTCCAGAGGCCCTGCATGGCGAGGGCTTCGCGCTTGACGCGCGCGAGGTCGAACAGCAGCGCGGCGCGGGTGACCGTGCCCACGAGTTGGGCCGTGGGCACCGGCTTCATGAGGTAGCGGTGGGCGCCCTCGTTCATCGCCTCGATCGCGGTGGCGATCGTGGGGCCGCCGGTGACCATCACCACGGGCAGGTCGGGGAAGCGCAGGCGCACCGCGCGGAGGAGGTCCAGCCCGGACATCCCCTCCATCAGGATGTCGGAGACCACGACGCTGAACGGCGGCGTGCCGTCCCGGCCCTTGCGCGCCGCGGCATCCAGCGCCTCGAGCGCGTCGGCGCCGTTCGTCGCGGTCGCCACGTCGAAACCGGCACGCTCCAGGATCAGTGCGGATGTGCGCAGCACGTCCACATCATCATCGACGAAGAGGACTCGTCGCTTCACCGTCTCGGGCATGGGCAGGCGGGTCGGTCCGGCACGCGGGTGCGCCGGAGGGACTGCCATTGTACGGCATCCCGGCCGAGCGGATAGCGACCTGCGTCACAATCTGACGCCCGGCGGCACAGGCCCCGCGCCGCCATCGCTCCGCCGTGCCGCATGCCCGGGACCGCCGCTACGGCACGCGGTCGTAGTTGAGGATCGGCGCCAGCCACCGTTCCGTGGTCGCCAGATCCATCCCCTTCCGGCGCGCATAGTCCTCCACCTGGTCGCGCTCGATCTTCCCCACGCCGAAGTACTGTGCCTGCGGGTGCCAGAAGTAGAAGCCCGAGACCGCCGAGGCCGGGAGCATCGCGAAGCTCTCGGTGAGATGCACCCCCACGTTCCGCTCGGCGTCGAGCAGGTCGAAGAGAGTCCGCTTCTCGGTGTGGTCGGGGCAGGCGGGATAGCCCGGCGCCGGCCGGATCCCCTGGTACTGCTCGCGGATGATCGCCTGGTTGTCGAGGTGCTCGGTGGGCGCGTAGCCCCAGAGTTCGCGCCGCACGCGCTCGTGCAACTTCTCGGCGAACGCTTCTGCGAGCCGGTCGGCGAGTGCCTTCACCATGATCGAGGAGTAGTCGTCGTTGGCCGCCTCGAACTCCGCCACCTTCCGGTCGAGCCCGATCCCGGTGGTGACGACGAACGACCCGAGCCAGTCGGTGAGGCCCGTCTCCACCGGCGCGACGAAGTCGGCGAGCGCGTAGTTGGGCCGGCCGTCGGGCTTCACCATCTGCTGGCGTAGGGTGTGCACGGTGGCGAGCGGCGCGCCCGCGGCGTCGCGGAGGAGGATGTCCTCGGCGCCGTCCGAGTTGGCCCGGTGGAAACCGACCACCGCGCGCGCGGTGAGCCAGCGTTCGTCGACGATCCGGCGGAGCATCGCCTGCGCGTCCTCCCAGAGGTTGCGTGCGGCCTCACCCACCACCGGGTCCTCGAGGATCTTGGGGTACGAACCGGCGAGCTCCCACGTCTGGAAGAAGGGTGTCCAGTCGATGCGCGGCACCAGCTGCTCGAGCGGGAAGTCGTCGAACACGCGCACGCCGTCGAAGCTCGGCACGGGGGGCGTGAGGTCCTCCCACGAGACCTTCGGCTTGCTGGCCCGCGCCTCGGCGAGGCTCTGCCGCGTGAGCTGCTGCTGCCGCGCCGCGCGCGCGACGCGCACCTGCTCGTACTCCGTGCGCGTCTCGGCGACGAACGCCTCCTTGAGCCCGTCGCTGAGGAGCGCGCCCGCTACGCCCACCGCGCGGGAGGCGTCGAGCACGTGCACCACCGGGTGCGCGTAGTTCGGCTCGATCTTCACCGCGGTGTGCACCTTGGAGGTCGTCGCCCCGCCGATGAGCAGCGGGATCGTCCATCCCTCACGCTGCATCTCGCTCGCGACGAACGCCATCTCCTCGAGCGACGGCGTGATGAGGCCCGAGAGTCCGATGATGTCCACCTTCTCGGCGCGGGCGCGTTCGAGGATCCTCGCCGCGGGCACCATCACGCCCATGTCGATCACCTCGTAGTTGTTGCACTGCAACACCACGCCCACGATGTTCTTGCCGATGTCGTGCACGTCGCCCTTCACCGTCGCCAGGAGCTCCTTCCCCTTTGCGCGCCGGTCGTCGAGCCGTTCCTTCTCGAGCTCGATGTAGGGGATCAGGTGCGCCACCGCGCGCTTCATCACGCGCGCCGACTTCACCACCTGCGGGAGGAACATCTTCCCCGCGCCGAAG
Source organism: Gemmatimonadota bacterium (assembly GCA_029884515.1). Taxonomy (GTDB): domain Bacteria; phylum Gemmatimonadota; class Gemmatimonadetes; order Gemmatimonadales; family Gemmatimonadaceae; genus Pseudogemmatithrix. Next base: position 2,223 of record JAOUHR010000178.1, on the reverse strand, counting down.
AGGTCGCCCACCACGTTCATCCCCTGCATGAGCGGACCCTCGATCACCTCGATGGGCCGCTCGTAGAGCTTCCGCGCCTCCTCGGTGTCGTCCACCACGAAGTCGGCCACGCCGTGCACCAGCGCGTGCACCAGCCGCTCCGTGACCGGCGCCTCGCGCCAGGAGAGGTCCACCTTCTTCTTCTGCGCCTGGCCCTTGGCGTCGTCGGCCACGGCGAGGAGCCGCTCGGTCGCATCGGGGCGCCGCGCGAGGATCACGTCCTCCACGCGCTCGCGCAGCTCCGCCGGGATGTCCTCGTACAGCACGAGCGCGCCGGCGTTCACGATCCCCATGTCCATCCCGGCCTTCACGGCGTGGAAGAGGAACACGGAGTGGATCGCCTCGCGCAGCGGGTTGTTGCCGCGGAACGAGAAGGAGACGTTGCTCACGCCACCGGAGACGCGGGCGTGCGGACACCGCTCCTTGATCCGCCGCGTGGCCTCGATGTACGCGAGGCCGTAGCCGTTGTGCTCCTCGATGCCCGTGGCGACCGCGAAGATGTTCGGGTCGAAGATGATGTCCTCGGGCGGGAACCCGACCTCCTCGGTGAGGATGCGGTAGGCGCGCTCGCAGATTGCGACCTTCCGCTCCACGGTGTCGGCCTGGCCCTGCTCGTCGAAGGCCATCACGATCACCGCGGCGCCGTAGCGCCGCACGAGCCGCGCCTGCCGCACGAACTCGGCCTCGCCTTCCTTCATCGAGATCGAGTTCACGATCCCCTTGCCCTGCACGCAGCGGAGTCCCGCCTCGATCACCTTCCACTTGGAGGAGTCGATCATCACCGGCACCTTCGCGATCCCGGGTTCGCCGGCGACGAGGTTGAGGAACTTCCGCATCGCCGCCTCGGCGTCGAGCATCCCCTCGTCGAAGTTCATGTCGATCACCTGCGCGCCGGCCTCCACCTGCTGGCGGGCGACCTCGAGCGCGGCGTCGTAGTCCCCGCCCAGGATCAGCTCGGCGAACTTCTTCGAGCCCGTCACGTTCGTGCGCTCGCCGACGTTCACGAAGTTCGAGTCGGGGCCCACCACGAGCGGCTCCAGGCCTGAGAGCCGGAGGCGCTTGGGGATCTCGGGCACCGTCCGTGGCGGCAGCGTGCGCACGGCCTCGGCGATCGCCCTGATGTGCGCCGGCGTGGTGCCGCAGCACCCGCCCACCACATTGACGAGCCCCGCCTCGGCGAACTCGCGCAGGATCGCCGAGGTGAACGCGGGGGTCTCGTCGTAGCCCCCCATCTCGTTCGGCAAGCCCGCGTTCGGGTGCACCGTCACGAGGCAGTCGGCCACGCGCGCGAGCTCCTGCACGTAGGCGCGGAGCTCCTTGGCGCCGAGGGCGCAGTTCAGGCCCACGCTGAAGGGCTCGGCGTGCATCACGGAGTTCCAGAACGCCTCGGTGGTCTGGCCCGAGAGGGTGCGGCCGGAGGCGTCGGTGATCGTCCCGGAGATCATCACCGGCACGCGCGCGCCGCGCGCGTCGAACACCTGCTCCACGGCGAAGATCGCCGCCTTCGCATTCAGCGTGTCGAAGATCGTCTCGATCAGGATCAGGTCCGCGCCGCCGTCGAGCAGGGCCTCGGTGGCCTCCACGTACGCCTCGACGAGCTCGCCGAAGGTCACGTTGCGCATCCCGGCGTCGTTCACGTCGGGCGAGATGCTCGCCGTGCGGTTGGTGGGCCCGAGCACGCCGGCCACCCAGCGCGGACGGCCGTCCGTCGCCTCGGCGGCGTCGCAGACCGCGCGCGCGAGCTGCGCCCCCTCCACGTTCAGCTCGCGCACGAGTTCCTCCATGCCGTAGTCGGCCATGGCGATGCGCGTGGAGTTGAAGGTGCTCGTCTCGACGATGTCGGCGCCGGCCTCGACGTAGGCGGCATGGATGCCGCTGATGATGTCGGGGCGGGTGAGCACGAGGAGGTCGTTGTTCCCCTTGACGTCGCGCGTCCAGCCCGCGAAGCGCTCGCCGCGATAGTCGGCCTCGGTGAGCCGGTGCTCCTGCACCATCGTCCCCATCGCGCCGTCGATGATGAGGATCCGCTTGGCGGCTTCCTCGTGAAGCCGGGCGATGCGTTCCGCGCGCGAGCGGAGAGCGGTCACGAGTCGGAACCCTCCGGGGCACCGCCTGCCGCCTGCCGTCCACCGTCCACCGTCTGCCGTCCGGGGCGCAGCCCCAATACATGGCAGATCGCGTACG
>JAOUHR010000176.1 GCA_029884515.1 Gemmatimonadota bacterium | reverse complement strand
CGTCCACACCACCGTCGCCGTGCCCACCACGAGAACCACGCCCGCCGCCATCCGCATCCACGGCCGCACCACGTACCGCGGCTTGTGCGCCGAGCGCGAACCCGCGGACGCGCCCGCGGGCGAGCCCGCCGCCCGCGTGCCCGCCGGCACCACGCCGCCGGGGATCACGTCCAGCGCACGCACGATCCGCGACGACGCCGCCACCAGCCCGCGCGCCTCCGCCACCGCGGCGGCCCACTCGGGATCCTCCGCCGCGAGCTGCGCCACGCGCTCCGCCTCCCCGGCACTGAGCTCGCCGTCGAGCCAGGCGTGGATCATCCCTTCGTCAGGACGCGGCATGCTTCCCTCCCTTGCGCCCATCCACGAGCGCCTCATATGACTCGGCGAGCCGGCGACGCGCCCGCGACAGTGTCGTCCCCACGGAGTTCTTCTCGATCTTCAGCACGTCCGCGATCTCGGTGTAGTCCAGCCCTTCTTCCTTGAGCAGCAGCGCCTGGCGGTCCCGCTCGCCGAGCGCCTCGAGCGCGCGCCGCGCCATGGCGGCCTGTTGCGCGCGTTCGAGCGTCTGTTCCAGCTCCGTCCCGGCATCCTCCACCTGCTCATCCCGCGACTCCGAGGCGAGCAGCTCCAGGTGCCGCCGGTTGCGCGCATCCCGCCGCGCCCCATCGCGCACCAGGTTGTGCGCCACCGCGAAGACCCACGCGCGTTCGTTCACGATCGTGTCCTGCCGGAGGGCCCGGACGAACGTCTCCTGCGCCACCTCCTCCGCCCAGTCGCGGTCACCCAGCCGTCGGGTGAGGTATCGCACGAGCGTGGCGTGGTAGGTGCGGAAGAGACGTTCGGCCTGGTCCACGGTGTCACCAGTCGCGGGTCACGGCATCGAGGGTCGCCGTGTCCAGCGCGTCGGCGCCGCCGGCATCGAGCCGGATGGTCACCGCCTTGCCGTGCACCTCGACCTTCTCGCCGAGCGCGAACGCCTCGCGCAGTTCGGGGATCCGTTCCATCAGGTCAAAATACCCCTTCGAGAACGGCTTGACCTTCACTTCACGTGCATTCGCCGCGGCCGGGCGATCGTCCACCCAGGTCCCGCTCTTGAGCGTGAACGCCCGCGTGCCGGTGCGACGGAACCGCGCCTCGTCACTCGAGGTCATCACGTCGGCCACCGACGTGGCCTCACGCATCGAGGCCGCCTTCTTGGCCGACTCGAACTCCTGCCGCGTCGACGGCGCGGCCGCCGCCACGCCACCGACCACGTTCGCGCGCCCACCGGCGGCGTCGCGTTCGCCCGGACGCAGCTGTCCCGCGTCGCGCCGCTGCTGGCTCACCACCTGGTCCATCCCGGGCTCGAGCACGAGGTACGACGTCAACTCAGTCGGGATGCCCCAGCGTTCGCCAAGCGACCGGATCTCATTGTCCACTTCGCTCGACGCACCGTTCTTCCGGCGCTCCGCGCTCAGCCACCCCACGCGCTGCGTGGCCCAGAGCCGGCCCACGAATGCATCGGCCGTGCGCCGGTCGGGGAAGCGCGCTTCCGCGTCCCAGCTCACGCGCCCCTCGGGCGTCTCACCGGTGACGATCACGCGCGTGGTGCCGCTCGCGCCGAAGAGGCCCGAGGTGCGGCGGTAGCGCGCCAAGATCGTGAGTTCCTGCCCGGCGAACAGGTCGAGCCGCCCGGCCGGCTGGATCGCCGTGAGCTGCACGCCTGCCGCACGGATCTTGAGATTCGTCGCCACGGGGCGCTGGAGCCGCTGGGCCACCACGCCCACCACGCGCTCCACGTCCTCCTCCGGCCGCACGAAGTGCGCGGTGCCGGCGCCGTCGAGCGCCACCTGCTCCAGGAGGCTCGCGTTCACGTCCGCGCCGAGCCCGAAGGTGAACACACGACGCTCGCCGCGGAGTTCGGCCGCGCGCGCCGCCAGCCGCTCGGCGCGACGCTCGCCCACCGTGGGCGCGCCGTCGGTGAGGAAGAGCACGAGGGCCAGGCGCCCGCGCGACTCATCGGCCTCCAGTGCACGCTCGAGCGCACCGGAGATGTTCGTCCCGCCCTGCGCGCGCAGTCCGTTCAGCCAGCGCAGCGCCGCCGTGCGGCCACTCGCGGTCGCGCTCGTCCACCCGTCACGGAAGTCCTCGACGTCGTTCGAGAACGCGATCAGCCGGAACCGGTCGCCACTGTTGAGCGAGCCGAGCAGCTGCCGGCCGGCGGCCTTCGCCTGCTCGAGCTTGCCCCCGCTCATCGAGCCCGAGACGTCGAGCACGAAGGTCACGTCGCGCGAGGTCGTGCCGCGCGTGATGGCCGGCGGGGTGAGCGTGATGAGTGCGTAGCCATCGTTCGCGCTCGGCGCGTGCGTGAGCACCGAGATCGCGGCGCTGCCGTTCGAGCGCACGGGCACCAGCAGCGTGACGGTGCCGTTCGCATCGTCCACGCGCGCGGTGCGACGCACGCCATCACGCCCGACGTCCATGAGGTGCGTCGGCGACCAGGCCTCGCCGAAGCCGTCGCCGGCGGGCCAGCGGAGCGAGATCGCGGTGCCGCTCCCGGCGGTGCCCGAGCCGCGCGGCGCGGGCACGTCGATGCGGAGCGCGTCACCCTCACGCTCGGCCACGGCACGGAAACGCACCACCACGGTGCGCGTCTCGCCGGGCTGGATCGGGAAGATGCGCGTGCGGAGGACCCCGAGCCCCATCCATTCGACGAGCGCCGGGTCCTTCTTCCTGCGCACGATCTCCTCATAGACGGCGCGCGCCCGGTTGGCGTCGAGCGCCTCGCCGGTCACCATCTCGCCGTCGATCTCGAGGGCCAGGTCCTCGAACGCCGCGTTGCGCGGCAGGGGGAGCACGTAGTCGGCCTCTCCGATCGTGCGGCCGTTGTTGGTCCAGCGTTCGATCACTTCGTAGCGCAGCACGCGCCCGTCGAGCGTGACGTTCACGGTGCGGCTCGTGCGCTCCACGCCGCCCCGCACGGGGCAGGGCGACTGCGGGCAGGGAGCACGCACGCACTGGATGTCCTCGCACCTCAGTTCGATGAGGTCGGGACGCTGCGCCTGGGCGAGCGAAGCGGTGGCGAACAGAAGAGCCAGCGGGGTCAGGGTCCTGCGGATGGTCTGGAACACGGGGTCTCCCGGTCAGGGTCGCACAGGAGACGCCGGCGGCGGCCGGACTTGCACATCCACGGGGCTGGAGGGGAATCCGTGCGACCCCGTGGGCACCCTCGCCTACACCCGTAACTACTCTTCCCAGAAGGACTTAAGAGGCGCTGGACTCAGGGTGCGAAGGGGCCGGATGGCCCGGACGCGGACGGCCCGGAGGGCGGGTCATCGAGGCTCACCGTCCCCGTGATCCGCGTTGGCGTGCGCTCGATCACCCGCACGGCGAGCAGGTTCTGGTCGGCGCGGTGCATGGTGTTCATCAGGGTCTCACCCGGCTGCCGCGCCGCCCAGCCGAGCGAGAACGGCACCGGAGCGGTGCGCAGCGCCGCCGCCTTCATGCGCTCGGCCACCATCTTCGTGTGCGACTCGCTCCCGCCGCGCAGCAGCACGAAGAACTCGTCCCCGCCCACGCGGATCACCGGCTCCTCGGCGCGCACCTGCCGCATCAGGAACCGGCTCATCCGGATGAGGGTGTTGTCCCCCATCTGGTGGCCGTGCTCGTCATTGTACGACTTGAAGTGGTCGATGTCGATGAAGAGGCAGCCCCATTGCGCATCCGACCCGCTCAGCTCCTCGTCGAGGCTCGCGAGGTAGCGGCGGTTGAAGCAGCCGGTGAGCGGGTCGCGCATGCTCTGCTGGCGGAGCTCCTCCTCCATCCGCTTCCGCTGCGTGATGTCCACCAGCATGCCGTGGTAGAGCTTCTCGTCCGTCTCGGTGTCGTGCACGGTGAACACGGTGTCGAGCACGGTCACGAGCGTCCCGTCGGGGCGCACGAGCTGCAGCTCGAAGTCGCGCACGAAGCCATCGCGGTCGATCTGCTGCAACTCCGCCAGCCGGCGTGCGGGGTCCACCACGAGCTCGTTCGCGCCGATCGACGAGAGGTCGTCTCGCGAGCGGACGCCGAGGAGCGCGAAGAACGCGGGGTTCGCATCGATGATGTCGCCGCGGTCGTTCGTGATGTAGATCGCCTCGCGCAGGTTCTGCACGAGCGAGCGCAGGCTCTCCGGGTCGCTGAGCGAGCGGAAGCGGCGTGTGGGATCGTTCACGCCTCCGCTCCCTCGGGCGCGGCCACGGGCGTCATCTCGTCCACCACCGCCACGCGCCGTTCCCATTGCCGCATCATGGCCACGAACGCCTTCGACGCCTCCTGGTCGAAGTCGCCGCCCGTCCCCTCCTCGATGTGCGCGAGCACGCGCTCCGACTCCCACGCGTCGCGGTAGGGCCGCTTGGTGCGCAGCGCGTCGTACACGTCGCAGACGTGCACCAGCTTGCTCGCCGCGTGCACGCCGCGCTCGAAGCGCCGCTTGGGGTACCCGCCGCCGTTGATCATGATGTGGTGTTCGTAAGCGACTGCTGCCGCCAGGTCGAGGTCACGGTCGCTTTCATAGATGAGCTTCGCCCCCTCCACCGGGTGGCGGCGCATGAGCACCCATTCCTCGTCGGTGAGCTTCCCCGCCTTGGTGAGGACCTCCTTGGGGATCCGCACCTTGCCGAGGTCGTGCAGCAGCCCCGCGACGCCGAACGCGCGCACGTCCTTCGCCCCCATCCCCAGCCACTCGGCCAGCGCCATCGTCAGCACGCTCACGTTGAGCGAGTGCGTGGTGGTGTACTGGTCGAACTCCTTCAGCTGGAGCAGCGGGAGCACGATGTTCTTGTCGCCGTGCATCGCCAGCGAGAGCGAGCGCACCACCGACTCGGCCTCCATCAGCGGCAGCTCGCCGCTTGCCTGCACCTCGTCGTGCAGCCAGCGGACGGTGTCGGCCTCGTCGTTGAGCGAGTAGGAGACGCTCGCGGTGGGCACCACCACGGACTCCACCAGGCGCACCTGGTCGTCCGAGCCCTTCACACCGATCGCGCCGAACTTGATGGTGGAGCGCCGCTCGGGGCTCCGTCCCGCGCTGTCCACCGCCTGGAGCGTGAGGCGCGCGAGCACCTCCTCGAGGAACGCCTCGAACTCGTCGCGGGGGGTGCCGCGTTCGAACTCCAGGCGCTGTACGCCCGCGTTCGCGAGCCGGTTGCCCCACCCCCAGTCGCCCAGTTCGCGCAGCGACAGCTCGCCGTAGACCACGTCCTGCCCGAGGAAGCTGAACCGCGGCCGCGGGTCGGTCTGCTGCAGGAGG
>JAOUHR010000175.1 GCA_029884515.1 Gemmatimonadota bacterium | reverse complement strand
CCTCCCCCGAGCCCACATAGATCACGTTCGGATCACTCGGTGCCACCTCCACGGCCCCCACCGAGCCCGAGCTCGCGCCATCCATGATCGGGTTCCAGGTGCGGCCGTAGTCGGTGCTCTTCCAGACGCCGCCGTTGGTCGCCCCTATATAGAAGACGTTGGGCTGGGTGGGGACGCCCACGGCGCTCTTGGTGCGGCCGGCGCGGAAGGGGCCGATGTGGCGCCACTTCATCCCCTGGATCTGGCCGGTGGGGAAGTCACCCTGCGCATGGAGCGGCGCGGGGAATGACGGGGCGATGACGGCGGCGGCCGCGAGGGCGAGGAGCGCGGCGCGGAGCTGGAACGGGCGTGTCGGCACGGTAATACCTGGGCGAGTGATGCCAGAGAATCTCACCGGGGGCGGGGGATGTCCAGCATGGATTTGTGCCAGCAGGCGGAGGCCGCCGCTGGCGCGCCTTCGATGACGGAAGCCGGAGCTCCATCGTGCATGGTGGAGCTTGCTTTCTATACTACAGAGTAGCATACATATACGGCATGGGTCCGGCGACTCGTGCGGCTGAGTTTCGTCGAGACACTCGTGTTCACGCGTCGGATCTCGCGGCTCGGCCTCGAGGACGCGCTGGACGGACTGCAGCGTGAGCTGCTGCGGGAGCCGCTCGTCGGAGCCCTCGACTCCGGGACCGGCGGCTGCCGGAAGATCCGTCTCGCCGATCGGGCGCATGGTCGCGGCAAGCGCGGCGGCGCACGCGTCCATTATCTCTACGTCCCGCGGGCGGCGGTGATCTATCTGCTCTTTGTCTACGGCAAGCAGGAACAGTCGACCCTCACACCGCAACAGAAGCGAGCGCTGAAGTCTGTCGTCGAGGCGATCATCGCGGAATGCGACCTCATAGGATCTGAGCGAGGAGGCGGGCGATGAAGAAGGCGATGTTCGATGAACTGATGAGTTCCGCGCACGAGGCGCTCGAGCACGCGCGCGGGGAGCGGGAGTTGCGCACGACCGTGGTGCCGCCCCCGCCGCCGCCACTCTCCGCCACGGAAGTTCGGCACATGCGCCTGGCGCTCAACGCGTCGCAGGCCGTGTTCGCGCGCTTCCTCAACGTGAGCACACGGCTCGTCCAGGCATGGGAAGCGGATCGCCGGACGCCGGACGGTGCGGCGGCGCGGTTGCTCGAGGTCGGGCGTCGGCATCCGCGTGCGGTGTTCGGCGGATTGGTCGGGGGACGATGAGCAGCTGCTTCCGATAGCGCGACCCATCGCGCGTTCACGCCCCCCGGCGCATTTCGCGCCGGGGGGCGTTGTTCGTGTGGGAGTGATTTCTGTTTGCGGCCGAGTGTTCGATGCTCGGCCGCAGTCGTTCGCGGCCGCCACCTCGGCGGCGAGCCATCATTGCGCGATTATACAAGAAACGATATAGTACGTTCCGCACCAAAACCGGTGGAATTCCTGGGCGGCTCACTCAAGGATCTCCGTGAATTGCCCGGCCCGGCACAGAAAGCGCTCGGCGACGACTTGCTCAACGTTCAGTGGGGCGCGCAGCCGCGTAGCTGGAGGCCGATGCCATCCGTTGGTCCGGGAGTGATCGAGATGCGCGTGCGCGCCGGTGGTGCCTATCGACTGCTGTACATCGCGAGTCGCGTTGAGTGCGTCTATGTGCTGCACGCCTTCGAGAAGAAATCACGCAAGTCGCCAACACACGACTTGGCCGTCGCGCGAGCGCGACTCGGGACGATAGGGCGCTCAACCAGAGAGGATGAATGAAGAAGCTCGACTCGACCCGTGGATCCGGGAACATCTTCGCGGACCTCGGATTCCCGCCGGAGGAAGCGGCGCATCTGTTCATTCGGTCGACCCTGATGATCCACATCCGGAGCGCCCTCGCGGAGCGGAGTCTCACGCAGAAGTGCGCGGCCGAGATCCTTGGCGTCTCCCAACCGAGGGTGAGCGACCTGTACCGCAGGAAGCTCGACCGTTTCAGCATTGACATGCTGGTCAGGATGCTGGCACGCCTCGGTATTACCGTCGAGGTGAAGACCAAGCGCGCGCCGAAGATTGCGTGAACTCTGAGCGGCACCAATACTTGACACGTGATCGGTGCCGCGGAGCTCCTACGATTCTCCGTCGACGAGCGCATCGACCTCGTGGACGCGCTCTGGGAGAGTCTCGATCCCGTGGTGGCTGAGAAGATCAGGGCTCACTACGCGACCCTGGACCCTCTGCTTCAGGAAGCCCTTCGGCTGCCCAGGGATGCGCGGATCGATCTCGCGATGGACTTGTGGGAGACCATCAGCGCATCTCCGGACGACATCCCCACGCCCGATTGGCTCGTCGAGGAGCTCGATCGTCGTCTGGCTGAGGCGGACGCGAACCCGGACGAAGGCATACCGTGGGAGATATTCCGGGAGGAACTGCGCGAACGGTTGCGGTAGCGAAAGGATCGGTGACGGTGGCGGGAGCACGGCGATGCGCCGTTCGTTCCCGCAGACATCGTATCACGAACTCTCAGCCTCACCTCCCCGGGGTCTTGTCGCGCTCATGGCTTCGCCACACCTTCACTCCATGAGTTCCGATGCCCTGCTGCAGCAGATCCTCGCGCTGCCCGCCGAGGAGCGTATGCGTCTCCTCGAGCAGATCTGGGACAGCCTCGCGGCGAACGAATCCGACGTGCCCGTTCCGGACTGGCACATCGCGGAGCTCGATCGTCGGCTGGCGGACCCGGCCGAGCAGGCGACGCTCACGTGGGATCAGGTGAAGGAAGGACTGAACCGGAAGAGGTGAGGCGCGCACTTCGGTTCACTGCGGAAGCCGACATCGACATCGCCCGCATCCATCAATGGTACGATGCCCGGTCACCGCGTCGAAGCAGACGCTTCCTCGGCGCGCTGGAACTGGCGCTGGTGTTCATCACGGAGTTTCCCGAGGCAGGACCGATGGTGCACAAGGACCTGCGACGGGTCTCCCTGCGCGGGTTCACCTACGCGGTCTACTACCGGATCACCGAATCCACGCTCGAGATTCGCGGATGCCTGCACGGACGTCGGAACCCTCGCGCGTGGCGATCGCGTGCCTGATGGGCACGCGCTCCGGTATTGCGCGAATCGCGACGGAGTCCACTCATTGGCGCCATGACCTCTTCCAAAGACGTCGAGTCGCACACAAGCTCGAGCAACATCTTCCTCGACATCGGCTTCCTTCCCGAGCAAGCCGCGACGCTGCTGATTCGTTCGAACTTGACGAAGGATCTGCAACAGCTGCTCAGGGAGCGCCGCTACTCGCCCGCGCGGGCTGCGAAGATTCTCGGGGTCTCACAGCGGCGAGTGAACGATGTCCTCCGCAGCCGGATCGACCGCCTCAGCATCGATGCCCTGGTCAAGATGCTCGGCCGACTCGGGGTCGAGTTCGAATTGAGCTTCGGACCGGCCGCACAGGTGGGCTGAGCGCTGCTAGCTGCGAAGCGCCTACCGCGACCGCCCCCCATCCGGCAGCGTGAGCCGCGCGACGTCGAGATCCAGCCGCCGCAGCACCGCCGCGAACCGGGGATCGGCGCGCAGGGGGTCGTACTCCTTGCCGATCATCCCGTACGCCGCGAGCCGCTGCGGATCGGCGCGCACCGCCACCTCGAGGGCACCCAGCGCGCCGTCGAGGTCGCCGACGCCCAGGTGCCCGAACACCAGGCCCACGTCGCGTCCCTCCGCATCCGGCGGCAGCGCCTCGATCCGGCGCAGCAGCGCCCGTGCCTCGTCGCGTGCACCCGAGTGGCCGAGGACCACCGCGGCCACGCCGATCCGGGGGGGAGTCAGGTCGAGCCTGAGCATCGACCGCGCCTGCGCCGCGGCCTCGGCGGGACGACCCGCCAGGTCGAGCGCCCGCGCGAGCCAGCCCAGCAGCGAGACATGGTCCGGGTCGAGCGCGAGCGCGCCCTGCCCCACGGCGATGGCCTCATCGAACCGGCCGACCAGCGCGAGCACCAGGCTGAGGTAGGCGTTGTTCTGCGAATAGAGCGGATCGAGCCGGCGCGCGGCCTCCAGGTGGGCCAGCGACTCCTGCGCGCGCCCCAGCCGGAAGTGGAGCTCACCGAGCCGGTAGCGCGAGTCCGCCGACTGCGGATCGAGGGCGACCGCGCGCTCGTACTCACGCGCGGCGTCCTGCCACGCGCCCGATTCCTCGTGCGCGTGCCCCATCGCCATGTGCCCCTCGGCGAGCGAGTCGTCGAGGGCGACCGCCCGCTGCGCCGCGGCCAGCGCGCGCGGGGCCACGTCGCGCGCGCGCACGGCGCCGTAGTAGGGCTGCACCAGCCGCACGGAGGCGAGCAGCGCGTACGCCCGCGCGTAGCGCGGATCGATCGCGACGGCCTGCATCAGGTTCCGCTCCGCCTCGAGCAGCCCCTCGTCGCGCGAGCGATAGCCGGGGAGCGCGCGCAGGTAGAGATCGTAGGCCTCGAGGTTGGTGGTGCCGCCCCGCGCGCCCATCGCGCCGGCGCCGCCCGGCGAGGCCAGCCGCACCTGCAGCGCCGCGACGATCTCCCGGGTGATGTCGTCCTGCACGGCGAAGACGTCGGCGAGGGCGCGCTCGTACGTCTGGCTCCACAGCACGCGCCCATCGCCGGCGCTCGTGAGCTCGGCCGAGACGCGGATGCGGTCGCCCGCGCGCCGCACGGAGCCGTCGAGCACCGCCGCGACGTCGAGCGCCTTCCCGATCTCGCGCGCCGCGCTCCCCTGCTGCTTCACGCGCGCGGCCGAGGCGCGCCCCGCGAGCCGGAGCCCCGGGATCTGCATGAGTGCGCTGGTGAGCTCGTCCGCGATGCCCGCGGCGAAGTAGCCGTTGGCGGTGTCGCCGCCCACCGACGTGAAGGGGAGCACGGCGAGCGACCGCCCGTCGCCGCCGGCGGCCGCCCCTGATGGCGCGCGCCGCGTGAGTGCGATGCCGGCGCCGACCGCGACGACCACGGCAGCAGCGACCAGCGCGAGGAGCGGGCCGCGGCTGCGGCGCGGCTCGCTCACGCCGTTCGCGAGCGCTGCCGCGAACGCCCCACAGCTCGCGTGGCGGTCGGCCGGCGACTTCTCGAGCGCCCGGTGGATCGCCGTGTCCACGCCGCGCGGCACGGCGGGGCGCGTGGCGCGGATGTCGCGCGGCCGTTCCGTCATCAGGCGCGCGACGATCGCCTGCGTGGTGGGGCCGGTGTGCGGCGGCTCGCCGGCGAGCATCTCGTAGGCCGTGGCGCCGAGCGCGTACTGGTCCGACCGGGTGTCCACCGCGTGCGTCCCCGCCGCCTGCTCGGGACTCATGTAGTGCGGCGTGCC
>JAOUHR010000174.1 GCA_029884515.1 Gemmatimonadota bacterium | reverse complement strand
TGCGCGATCCGTCCCGAGATCCCCATCTCAATCGGCTCCGCCGCTCGCGTGGCGCACCACCTGCTCTCCGGCGCGGAGGCCGGACGTCACTTCCACGAGATCGCCCGTTCGCATGCCGACCCGGATCCAACGGCGTGCGTCGCTCGTGCCGGTCCTGACGGTCACGCCCACCAGGTCGCCCTCGTAGCGCAGCGCATCCGCCGGGATCGCGAGTGCCCGGTGCGTGCCCGCCGGCACCAACAGGGTCGCCGCGCTCCCGGGGAGGTACGCACCCTCGGCGTTCTCGACGATGGCGTTGATCTGGTAGAGACTGCCCATCACGGGCACGACGCCCTCGATGGTCGCCTGTGCCGTCACGCCCTCGATCGTCGCCGCAAGGTGCTGCCCACGCCGGAGCGCACGCACCGCGTCGGGTGACGCGTGCACGGTGATCCGCAGCGACCGCGAATCCTGGATCGTGACGAGCGGCGCGCCCGGGGCGGCGAACGCACCGGGGTCGACGAAGCGCTGCGTCACCCGCCCCGCGAAGGGCGCACGCACTTCCGCATAGCTGCCCACCGACGCGAGTTCCGCGCCCGCCGCGCGCGCGCCGCGCAGCGCGGATTCGGCTTGCGAGAGCGACGCCTCGGCGGCTTCGAGCGTCGCCTTGGGCGCTGCACCCTGGACGAAGAGGGCTCGCATGCGTGCCGCGTGTGCCGCGGCCTGGGCCCGCATCGCTTCCGCGGATGCCTCCGACGCGGCCACCTGCTCGGCCTTCGCCTCGAGGTCGCGCGCGTCGAGGCGCACGAGCACCGCACCGGCCGCGACCATGTCCCCTTCCTGCACGAGGACGGCCGTCACACTGGCCATCAGCTTCGTGGAGAGCGTCGCGGCACGCATCGGCTCGGCGGTGCCGCTCGCCAGCAGGTTCGTGGAGAGCAGCGTGTCCATCACCTCCGCGACGGGTCCACCGTCGCGGGGGGACGTTTCCTCGGGTGCGGTGCGCTCCTGCGCGGCGCCGGTCGAGCAGGCGGCGATGAGGAGCGGGGCGGCGAGGACGATCAGGTGCTTCATCGATGAGCGGTTCATGGGGTGGTCAGCGTGGCGAGGAAGGCGGGATCGGCGCCGAGCGCCTGGCGGCGCTCCGCGGCGGTGACGAGAAGTCGGTACGTGGCAAAGGAGGCGCTGAGGCGGCTCTGGGTCTCGAGCGCAGACGCCTCGAGCAGCTCGGAGATGGTGGCGAGCCCGCCGTCGTACTTGAGTACGACGATGCGGTGCGCCTCGACCGACTGCGCGACCGCGCGTTCGGCGATGTCGAGCTGGGCGAGCGCCACCTGCAGCTCCGTGCGGGTGCGGGCGGTCTCGAGTCCGGCTTGTGCCGTCGCCGCTTCGAACTGGGCGACGGCGGTCCTGGCGCGACCACTGGTGGCCCGCACCTCGGCGATCTCGCTCGCGCCGGCGAAGGGACTCCACGACGCCATCACGCCGACGGTCCAGCTCCGTTCGTTGGCGAAATACGCCCTGGGGTCGTTCCAGTCGTACCGCGCGAATCCGTTGACGCGCGGCAGGTAGGCGGCCCGTGCGCGCCGGGTGTCGGCGCGGCTGGCGTCGACGGCGAGCGTCGCGGCTCGAACATCGGCGCGCGTCCCAGTCTGCCCGGTGTACATGGCGGCGTCATCGCCGGCGCGCTCGCCGGTGGTCTCGCCGGTGGTCTCGCTCGTGTCGCCCGCCACCAGCGCCCGGATCGCGTCGGCGGTCGGGAGTGTCGTGGGGAGTTCATTGGACGACCCCGGCTCGCCGAGCAGGACCGCGAGTGCGCGGGCCGCATGCTCCGCTTCACCGGTCGCGGCGAGGCGTTGCGCGGTGATCTCCCCCGCGCGCACCTCGGCGAGCAGGACGTCGGAGCGGGTGACGAGCCCGGTATCGGAGAGGGCGCGTGCCCGTGCGACGTGCGCCTGCGCGGCGCGCTCGGCGGCGTCGAGGGTCGAGCGCTTCTCGCGTGCGAGCGTGGCGCCGAAGTAGGCGCGGATCACGTCGGTGCTCGTGCCGCGGCGCGTCCACTCGGCCCCTGCCCGTGCGGCACCCGTGGCCGCGGCACCTGCCCGTCGTCCCATCCACGCGTCCGCGTTGAACAGTGGCTGTTCGAGCACGAGGCCCGCGGAGCGGTTGCCGACGGCGGCGGGAAAGTTGAGGCGAGCCGGATCGAAGTCAGCCGCGGTGATCGCGCGCTGCCGGAGCGTGGTGCCGAACGCACCGATAGGGTCCGTCGTGCGCACGAATCCCGCTTCCACGCGCACCGAGGGAAGGATCCCGCGGTATGCGGCGAGCGCCTCGCCGGCCTGGACGTCCGCACGGCCGTCGGCGATGCGGTTGGCGAATGCGTGCGCGTCGGCCCGCGCGAGGGCGTCACGGAGGGAGAGGGCGCCCACTCGCTGGGCAGAGCGATCCACCTGTGCCACCTGGGCCGTCTGGGCCGTCTGGGCCGGCAACGCCACGGGAACAGACAGCACGGCGATCACCAGCGACGCCGAACGGAATCGTGTCATGTAATTGTTATTGTATGAGTATACAACTATTTGGTAATATAATACAGGCCCACGTCCCATGCAAGGGCCGTCCTACCGCTCGGCCAGGAGCCGCCGGACCGCGGGTTCGAGTGACAGGGGACCGATCGGCCCCAACACCTGGTGCCGGATCCGCCCTGTGCGATCGAGCAGGAATGAGGTCGGGTAGCCGCGGATGCCACCGAAGCGGCGTTCCGCCTCGCTCGCGACGTGCGCGATGGGATACGTGACACCGCGCGCGCGCACGAAGTCCGCGACGGTCCGCGTGGGCGCCTGGTCGACGGCGAACCCCACCACGACGAAGCCCTCGTCCCGATGTCGCTGGTACATCGCCTCCAGCAGCGGCATCTCCACGCGGCACGGGCTGCACCACGTCGCCCAGAAGTTCACGAGCACCACACGGCCGCGGAGCGAATCGGCGGACAGCGCTTCACCCGCGAGACCCTGATACGCGTAGCTCGGCACCGTGTCCGGGCCGGACCGCACTCCCACCAACGCGCCGAGGTGCGGCAGCAACCGCGGGCCCGCCCACCAGAGCGCGATGAATAGGATCAGGTTGCTGATCGTGAGGTGGCGGCGAATCCCTGCCGGCCGTGATGACGGCTGTGAGCGGGCCGGCGGTTCTGCCGGCTCGCCGCCGGGGACCTCTGGCGCCGTCGGCTCCTTCCCCGGTCCGTCAGCCAAGTAGCGCTTCCACCTCGCGCGCGATCTGCTTGGGCGTCGCCTTCGGCCCGTAGCGCTTCACCACGTGCCCGTCCCGGTCCACGAGGAACTTCGTGAAGTTCCACTTGATCGCCTTCGTGCCGAGGAGGCCGCGGCGTTCCGACTTGAGTAGCTCCCAGATCGGGTGCGCGTGCGCGCCGTTCACGTCCACCTTCTCGAAGAGCGGGAAGG
Organism: Gemmatimonadota bacterium; assembly: GCA_029884515.1. Taxonomy (GTDB): domain Bacteria; phylum Gemmatimonadota; class Gemmatimonadetes; order Gemmatimonadales; family Gemmatimonadaceae; genus Pseudogemmatithrix. The sequence continues at coordinate 1,868 of JAOUHR010000174.1, read as the reverse complement.
TCACGTCGTAGGTGAGCGAGCAGAACTGCTGGATCTCCTCGGCGTCGCCGGGTTCCTGGTCGCCGAACTGGTTGCAGGGAAAGCCAAGCACCGCGAAGCCGCGCGGCGAGAGTTCGCGGTGCATCCGCTCCAGCCCCTTGTACTGCCAGGTGTAGCCGCAGTGGCTGGCGACGTTCACGATGAGCATCACCTTGTCGCGATATGGGGCGAGCGTCGCGGGCTCACCGGTGAGTGTCTTCGTTGGGATGTCGTACAGGCTCACCTGCTGCTCTCTTCCGGACGCACCGGGGCAAGGGTCGGGCGCTTGGGCAGTACGCCGTCACCGGACGACTGCCCGGTCGCGCGACGCCACACCCATGGCAAGAAATAGCGCCGGGTCCAAAGGAGTTCCGTCGCGGCTCGGCGTGCCACGGAGGGAGGCGACGCGGGCGGGAGTGGCGTGGCCCACGATTCGTCAGCGCCCGGAAGTCCGAGCGCGTGGGCGAGCGCCGCCGCGATGCGCTCGTGGCCGAGCGCGTTCGCGTGGAGGCGATCCTCGCTCCAGAGGCGCGGGTCCGACGTGAGCGGACTCGCCGAGAAGTCCACCAGGATCGTGCCCGTCGCCGCCGCGGTCTCCCGGAGCGCGTCGTTCATCGCGTGCACGCGCGGCATGATGCGGTGCGCGAAGGGGATCACCGCCGAGAGGTCCGGGAGCGTGAAGCTCACCACCGTCGCGCCGGAGTCGCGAAGGGCGAGCCACATCGTCTCGACGTCGGCGCGCACGGCTCCGAGGTCGAAGCCCTTCCGGATGACGTCGTTGGTGCCGCTGAACACGGTCGCCAGGTCGGGGCGCATCGCGAGTGCAGGGCCCAACTGCTCACGCAGGATCTCGCGCGTCTTGCGCCCGCGCACGGCGAGGTTCGCGTACAACAGTTCGCCGTCGCCGCCGTACCGCGCCTCACGCGGCGCAGCGTCCTGCACGTCGCGCCGTGCACGCGCGATCTGCTCGGCGAGCCGGTCCGCCCAGCCGCGGTAGTGGCCGCGACCGTCGGGGTCGTCGAGTCCCTCGGTGGAACTGTCGCCGATGGCGACGTAGCGGGCGAAGCGCGGTGCGGTCACCCGTGGAAGCTACTCCCCGGCGACCGCCGGTCAGGGGTTCGCGGCCATCGAGTCCAGCGTCGCCTTCCGCCTGGCGGCGGAGTCGCTCACCGCCATCGCGTTCTTGACACCCGCCGCGCCCGGGATCCGAGAGGCGCCGAGCGTGCTGTCGGCGGCGCGCTTCTGCGCGTCGGTGCGCGGCGGGGGCGGCTCCTTCTTCGTGGAGCACGCCGCCCCGACGGTGACCAACACCGCGAGCGCAACGAACATCGACCCCTTCACGTGCGAGGACATCAATACCTCCAGCTGCGCAGATCCGCGCCGGCAGGTGCGGTGGTGAGGATCCGCTCCAGCGCCCAGGGCAACACCATCTGGGGGTACCGGAGCCGTGAGTACGCGTTCGACCGCGTCTGGTCGCCGTTCCAGCAGTGCTCATCGCGGTCGCCGTAGTCCACCACGGCATCGGCCGGCGGATCCGCCTCCCTCAGGAACTTCTCCACCAGGTAGACGGCGTTGTTGAGGTAGTAGTTGTCCATGTCGCCCACGTAGATGCGGAGCTTGCCGCGGAGCTGCGGCCCGAGCGTCCTCCAGTCGCGGCGCAGGATGTGCGAGAGGTCGTAATGCTCGCGCCAGTACGCGGCGACGGTGGTGTCGATCACACCGGTGCGCTTGTCCCAGAGCGGCTTCGGGTAGCCATCGGCGCCCGCGGGTGAGTAGACGGACTCCCACACATCCCACTGGTCACCCGAACGCGAGTGCGTGCCGAGCGCGAGCTCGCGCTGGTTCGTCTG
>JAOUHR010000173.1 GCA_029884515.1 Gemmatimonadota bacterium | reverse complement strand
CGCCACCGCCGACTCGCGCGCGCGGCTCGCCCGCGAGCAGGGCGCGAGCTTCATGCTCCAGGGCGACGTGCAGGCGATCGAGGACTCGGAGGGGCGCGAGAAGATCGTGTTCTACCAGATCGACGCCACGCTGATCGACCTCGAGAGCAACACGAAGGTCTGGGTGGGGCAGCACAAGATCAAGAAGTACGTGCAGCGGCGGCGGCTGACTCCGTAGCGCGGCAGCGGGGAGACGGGAGCGGTGAGCGGTGAGGAACCACTCGCGCTCCCGGATGCGCCCCCTCCCCGCTCACCCCTCCCATCCCACCTCTGCAGTCCAAGGAGCCCACGATGCTCACGCAACCCATCCACCGCACCGCACTGCTGGTCCTCGCGGCCGCCGCCTGCGCGCCGTACCCGCAGCGCGTGCGCGAGCAGCCGATCATGGTGAACGGCGACAAGGTCATCGCCGCCGAGGGCGCGCTCGCCGCGCCCGCCACCGAGGCCGAACGCCTCTCGCTCCAGGCCTCGATGGACTCGATCTACGCCATCGCGACCACCGGCTGCGCGCCGCCGCTGTGCGAGAGCATCGCGCGTGGCGAGATCGCCATGGGGATGACGGAGGCCCAGGTCTACGCCGCTTCGCACAGCCTGCCGCAGGTGTGGGCGGTGCGGCGCGGCGGCGGCTCGGCCGTGATGGTCCCCTTCCGGCCCTCCGTCGCGCCGCGCGACCGGGTGGGCGAGATCGTGATGGTCCAGATCGCCGACGGCGGCGTGGCGGTGGTGAGCCGGCGCGGACCGCAGGGCATCCTGGTCGCGAGCCGCGCGACCGGGACGGGTGATGTCGCGCAGAACAAGGCCGCCGCGGTCGCGCTCGTGCGCGAGGGCGACGACCTCGTCGCCTCCAACGACCTCGACGGCGCGCTCAATCGCTACGACCGCGCGAGCGTGCTCGACCCCGAGGCCGCCGATCCGCAGTACAAGGCGGCTCGCCTGCTCGACCTGCAGCTCCGCCCGCAGGAGGCGCTGATGCGCTACCAGCGGTTCCTGCTCTCGCTCGAGATCGAGCGGATCCAGGCGAAGGGCGAGGCGAACGCGAAGATGGCCGAGGCGATCGCGATGGCGCAGCAGCGGATCCTGATCCTCGAGCGACAGGTCAAGTAACATGTGCGCACGCCGTCCCACGCACGGCGTCCGGCACCGCACGCGCGCCTCGCTCCTCGCACACGCGAGGGGGCGGGGCGCGATCGCGTTGCTGGCCGTGCTGCTGGGCACCGCGTGCGCGAGCGCGGGGCAGTCATGGCGCGCGGGGCCGGCGGGGATCCCCGCCGAGCGCGAGATCCGCCGCACGCTCGCGGCGGAGCAGTACGACGCGGCGTGGCAACTGCTCAAGCAGAAGAAGATCGCCCCCGCCGACGCGCTGCTGCGACACCTGTACAAGGGCGTCGTGGCGATGCACGCGGGCGAACTCGACGAGGGTGTCCGCTCGATGGACCGCGCGTGGAGCATCGTCTATGATCGGTGGACGAAGCGGCTGAGTGACCAGGGCCAGGCGCTGCTCACCGGCGACGGCGCGCTGCCGTACTACCCGGGGCCCGCGGAGCAGATGTTCATCCCGTACTACGGCGGCCTCACCTGGCTGGCGCGGAACGACCGCGACGCGGCGGCCGTCGAGGCGCGGCGTCTCTCCACCCTCCTCGCCAGTGACCAGGGTCCACAGCCGCCCAGGGAGTTCCAGGGCGTGATGCGCTACGTGGCCGGGGTGCTGTACGAGGTGGCGGGTGAGCGCAACGACGCCGACGTCTCGTACCGGAACGCGCTCGAGCTGCTCGGCGCCGCGCTCCCCGGCGACACCACGGCGCCCGACGCGGGGCACGGCGACGTGGTGGTGCTGATCGAGGATGGCTTCGTGGACCGGCCCGAGCCCAACTCGCTCCTCTTCTGGTATCGCAAGGACGAACTCGACGCGCTCGACAGCGACGACGACGACCGGCGGAGCGCCGCGGTGTCGCGGATGGGCGCGCGCCGGTACGAGCAGCGCGACTGGGCGGCGGACGACTACCGGTCGGTCTCCATCCGCTGGCCGACCATGGAGCCCTCGCTCTTCGTGCGCTCCACGGAGCCGCTCGGCGCGCGGGCGTTAGGGGCCGCGCCCGATGCCGAGCCGGACGCGGCCTCGGTCGCCGTGCCCGTCGTGACACCCGTCGCGATGCCGGCCTCGACGATCACGATGAGCGTCAGCGACGCCGTGCGCGCCGACTTCGACCGCCGGCAACCCGCCCGACTGGCGCGCGCCGTGGCCCGGTCGGTGGTGCGCGACCTCTCGCTCAAGGGCGCCGGGGCCGCATTCGAGAAGGCGGGCGACATCGCCAGCAGCGACGACGACAAGAAGAAGGACGACGAGCCGGTCAAGTCGAAGTCGGGCGACGACAAGAAGGGCGACGACGAGGGCGGGAAGGGCTGGAAGATCGCCGGCGCGATCCTGCTGGGCATCGGCCTCCTCGCCGTGCACGCGGGCTCCCAGGTGCTCGACCAGCCCGACCTCCGCGCCTGGCAGCTCCTCCCCGATCGCGTCACGATCGCGCGCGTGCGACTGCCGGTGGGGGAGTTCCCCATCGAGGTCACGCGCGGGGGCGAGGCCTTCTCGCTCGGCACCGTGACGGTGCGGCCGGGCTCGGTGACGGTGCTCACGCACCGGTGGTGGCCGGAGGGCGGGCGCCCTGCCGGCGCGGCGCGTCCGGACGCGACGCCCTAGTCGAGCGCTGCCGCGAACTCCCGGACGATCTGCGCGGCGGGCCGGATGTCGTGGATGCCCGACACCGAGCGCCCGGCCTGCCAGTACTCCGTGCTCACGTCCGTGCTGTTGAGCGACTTCTTGAGCCGTCGCACCGAGTTGAGGGCGAACCAGGTGCGCATCCAGTGCTTCGTGCGCCGTCCCCGGAGCATCCACTTCGCGAACGCGCCGGCGTCGGTGCCGAGCTTGTCGACGTACGCGTTCCGGATCACGGCGACGGGCACGCCGGTGAGGCGTTCGGTGAGCACGATGTCGTCCTCGCCGGCGTCCACGATCGCCTGCTTGTAGGCGTCGCTCGCCCGGCACTCGGGAGTCGCGATGAAGCGCGTGCCGAGCTGCACGGCGGCGTAGCCGATGCGGAGCTGCCGCGCGAAGTCCTCCGGCGTACCGACGCCGCCCGCCGAGACGAGCGGCACGCCGAAGGGGGCGAGTTCGTCGAAGAGTTCCTGCGGCCCTTTCCGCCCCGCGTGGCCGCCGGCGCGCGAGTTGACGGCGATGAGGCCGTCCACGCCTCCGTCCACGCCCTTCTGTGCCCACTTCCGCTCGGTGACGTCGTGGTACACCACGCCCCCCACCGCGTGCACGCGCTCGCAGACCCACCTGGGGTTGCCGAGCGAGGTGAGGAAGAAGCGTATTCCCTCCTCGAGCGCGATGTCGATCCAGCGCTGCATCCGCTCGAAGTAGACCCTGCTGCTCGCCTCGATGAGGGCGTTGAAGCCGATGGGCTTGGCGGTGAGCGAGCGCATGTGGCGGATGCCCTCGCGGAAGTCGTGGCGGTGCACATAGGTGAGCGAGATCGGCTGGATCACGCCGAGCCCGCCCGCCTCGCTCACCGCCGCCACGAGCTCCGGATTGGAGCAGGGGTACATCGGGCCGCAGATCAGCGGGACCGCGACACCGGTGTGGCGGGTGAAGGCGGTCTCCATCAGGCGCGCTTCTCGCGCACGGGGCCCAGGCGCCACGTCACGGTCGCGCGCGCGACGACCGTGCCCTCGGGGTCGATGCAGTCGGCGGTGACGTCGAAGTCGATGTCGCCGGTGACCGGCGGCACGGTGACGTGCGCGACGGCGGTGATCGTCCCGCGCGCCTTCTTCAGGTACTCCATGGAGATCCTCGTCACGATCCCGCGGATCCCCTCCGGGAGCGCAGCCATCATCGCGAGCCCGCTCGTCATCTCCGCGACGTTCATCAGGGCGATGGCGTGCACCGAGCCCAGGTGCTGGCGATTGGAGCGGCGGTCGGGGATCTCGACGCGCGCGTGGCCCGGCTCGAGCACCCGGATGCGCGGGCCGACGGAGCCCGAGTAGGGGACCGTGCGGCTGAAGATCATCGCGAAGAGCCACTGGCCGCCGGGGAGGGGGCTCAGGGTCTTCCAGAGATCGAGGAGGCGTTTGCCGGTGGAGGGCATGACTGCACGTGTGAGGTGTGAGGTGGGAGGTGTAAGGTAACGGCGGCGTGACCCGCGGGTCACTCGTGCCTCGACGGCCAAGCGTTGTTCCTCACACCTCACACCTCACACCTCACACCTCACACCTCACTCCTCTAGGTTGTGGGTTGCCGATGCATCAGATCGCCCGCGCACTTCCAGCCCCCTCAACCATACCGATGGCCAAGGAAGCCCAGCAGCCCACCCCGCCCGTCGCCAGGAAGCGCCCCGTCACGACGACGCTGCACGGCGAGGTGCGGGTCGACGACTACGCCTACTTCCGCGACAAGGACGACCCGGAGACGATCCCCTACCTCGCGGCGGAGAACGCATACACCGACGCGATGACCGCACACACCGCGGAGCTCCAGCAGCAGCTCTACGACGAGATGCTCGGCCGGATCAAGGAGGACGACAGCCAGGTGCCGGTGCCGCGCGACGGGTGGTTCTACTACTCGCGCACGGAGAAGGGGAAGGCGTACCCGATCTACGCGAGGAAGCGCGGGTCGCTCGACGCACCGGAGGAGATCTACTTCGACCAGAACACGGAGGCCGAGGGGTTCGCCTTCTACGACCTCGGCGGCATGGAGGTGAGCCCGGATCACCAGCGGCTCGCCGTGCTCGTGGACACCAACGGCTACGAGGACTTCACGCTCCGCATCCGCGACCTCGGCACCGGCGCGTGGCTGCCCGACGAGATCGAGAAGCTGAGCTGGGGCCTCGCCTGGGCGAGCGACAACCGCACGCTCTTCTACCAGACCCCCGACTCCGCCAAGCGCGGCGACACGGTCTGGCGGCACGTGCTCGGCACGCCGCGCGCGGCGGACGTCCTGGTGTACCACGACCCGGACCCGCTCTACAACGTGAGCGTGCAGCGCTCACGGAGCGGGGAATGGATCCTCCTCTCGAGCACGTCGTTCACGTCGGGGGAGTGGCACGTGATCCCCGCGGCCGAACCGACGGCTGCGCCGCGCGTGATCGCCCCGCGCCGTCCGGGGGTGGAGTACGAGGTCACCGCGGGGAACGGCGTCTTCTTCATCCAGACGAACGAGGACGCGCGGAACTTCAGGGTGATGACGGCGCCCGCCGCCGATCCGTCGGCCGCGCCCTGG
>JAOUHR010000172.1 GCA_029884515.1 Gemmatimonadota bacterium | reverse complement strand
CGAACCGGAAGGGCGCGTTCCCCGCGGCCGCCTTCTTGCCCCACTGGCGGCGCATCATCTTGATCAGCCCCGGGCTCGCGAGGTCGATCAGCCACTCGTCGAAGCCCGGCACCTGGGCGAGGTCGTGCGCGAGGCCGGCCACCGCCTCGGGGTCGAGGTAGATGAGCAGCCCCTCGGAGACCACGAGGGTCTTCCGCTTCTCCATCGAGAGCCGGCGGAAGAGCGCCCGGCGGCCCTCGATGTCGGCGAGGTCGAGGCGCACCCCCTCGTACCCGCACGCGGTCCGCTCGTCCGCCAGCTCCTGCTCCTTGAGGTCGAGCATCACCGCGTGGTCCACGTCCACCCAGTGGAGGGTGGGCGCGAGGGGGAGGCGCCACGGGCGGGCGTCGAGGCCGGCGGCGAGGTTCACCACCTGCGTGTACCCCTCCTGGTTCACCGCGCGCAGGATGAGCTCGTCCATCACGGCGGTGCGCACCACCATCGGCCAGTCGGCGCGGAGGCGCCGGTCCATCGACTTCATGATCGCCTCGCCCCTGGGTCCGGCGAGCCGCCGGGCGTAGGGGTCGTGGAAGATCGCGTCCGGGCGCTCCGATTCCAGCGCACGGTAGACCGCGACCCAGCGGGCGGTGTCGGAGACGTGCGTGATCGTGGAGTCGCTCTTCACGGTGGGGGCTCGGCCACGGGACGCGGAAGCCATCCCCGAGTGGGATGGGGCCTCCGTACAGAGGCGAATCGTGATAGCTTTCGGCACTCTCCACAAGGTACGAAATGACCAAGGGATTCGAGTTCGAGAAGGACGGCCGGCACTACCTGTGCACCATCGAGGAGCGCAAGGGCGCCCCGAACGACGCCTGGTGGTGGTTCGCCGTCTCCGGCGATCCGCAGCGCTACGCGCCCTTCCGCGTCTCGCGCGACGACACGCAGGCCAACGTCGAGCAGCGCGTCGCGAAGTTCTACGCCGACCGGCTCTTCGCCCTCTCGCAGCCCACCGAGCGCGGCTCGCACTGGGGCAAGCGCAACAACTCGGGCGCGGCGAAGGCCGCCGCCGTCAAGGCGGCGGCCGCGCGCAAGGCCGCGGCGATGAAGGCGAACGCGGCGGCCGACCGCAAGGCCGCGGCCGACGCCAAGAAGGCGATCGTGGACGCCAAGAAGGCGGCCACGGCGGCGAAGGCCGCCGCACGGAAGGCCATCGCCGATGCGAAGAAGGCGGCGAAGAAGACGGCGGCCGCGGCCAAGGCCGCGGCCAAGGCCGCGGCGAAGGCCGCCGCGAAGCAGGCCAAGGTCGGTGCCAAGGCGGCCGCGAAGAAGTCGACGGGGAAGGCCACGAAGGCCGTGAAGGCGCTGAAGAAGACCGTGACGGCGAAGGTGGCCAGGAAGAAGCCCGCCGCGAGGAAGAAGCCCGCCGCGAAGAAGAAGACCCCCGCGCGCAAGAAGTAGCGCGCGCGGTCGCTCTGGACGAGGCGGATCGCGCGCCAAGGCCGTACCTTCTGGGGAAACCCCCACGGATGGTACGGCCTTGCTGCTGAAAGTCACCGCTCGTCTCGTCGCACTCGTCGCACTCGCCGCATCGCCGCTCGCCTCCGCGCGCGCGCAGGCCGCCACCGGGCGCGCCCCGCTCGTCGTCCCCGGCCGCTCGGTGGTCGCCACCAGGCTCGGCATCGTGGCCACGAGCCAGCCGCTCGCCTCCACGGCCGGCGCGCAGGTGCTCGCCGCCGGCGGCAACGCGATCGATGCCGCCATCGCCGCCAACGCGGTGCTCGGCCTCACCGAGCCGATGATGAACGGCATCGGCGGCGACCTCTTCGCGATCATCTATGAAGCGAAGACGGGGAAGGTGTACGGGCTCAACGCGAGCGGCTGGGCGGCGACCGGCGTCACCGCGGACCTCGTCGCGTCGAAGGTCACCAACGGCCGCATGCCGGGACGCGGCGTCTGGACCATCACCGTGCCGGGCATGGTCGCCGGCTGGGACGCGCTCCGCACGCGCTTCGGCACCAGGTCCTTCGCCGAGCTGCTCGCGCCGGCGATCTACTACGCCGACAACGGATTCCCCGTGGGCGAGGTGACCTCGCGCCTCTGGGCGGGCGCCGAGCGGCAGGCGAACGCGGCATTCAAGTCCACGTACCTCGTCGACGGCCACGCGCCGCGCCCGGGCGAGGAGTTCCGGAACCCCGGACTCGCCGCGTCGCTCCGCCGCATCGCGGCGCAGGGGAAGGACGGCTTCTACACGGGCGAGACCGGCGGGATGATCCTCTCCACCATCCGCGAGGAGGGGGGCACGATGACGGCCGCCGACCTCCGGGAGTTCACGCCCGAGTGGGTGGAGACGATGACCACCGAGTATCGCGGATGGACCGTGCACGAGCTCCCGCCCAACAGCCAGGGGATGGCCGCGCTCATGATGCTCAACATCATGCAGCGGTTCCCGATCGCCGAGTACGGGTTCCTGAGCACGCGGGCGATGCACGTGGAGATCGAGGCGAAGAAGCTCGCCTATGCCGACCTCTTGAAGTACATCGGCGACCCGCGCTTCTCGAAGCTCCCGGTGGCGCAACTCATGAGCGCGCAGAACGCAGCCGCGCGCGCGAAGCTGATCGACCCCGCGAAGGCCAACTGCCGCGTGGACCCCGTCGCGCTGGGCGGCCTCGAGCAGGGGGAGAGCGAGACGATCTACATGAGCGCGATCGACAAGGACGGCAACATCGTCTCGCTCATCCAGAGCAACTACTCGGCGTTCGGCTCGGGGATCGTCGCGCCGGGCACGGGGTTCGTGCTCCACAACCGGGGCGCGCTCTTCACGCTCGAGCGCGGGCAGCCCAACACCATCGCGCCGCGCAAGCGCCCGCTGCACACGATCATCCCGGCCTTCATGCAGAAGGGCGACGTGCGCATCGGCTTCGGGATCATGGGCGGGTGGAACCAGTCGCAGGCGCACGCGCAGTTCGTGAGCAACGTCGCGGACTTCGGGATGGACATCCAGCAGGCGCTCGAGGCGGCGCGCTTCTCCAAGCGCACCTTCGACGGGTGCGACGTCGACATCGAGGACAAGGTGCCGCCGCCGGTGATCGCGGCGCTCCGCGCGATGGGCCACGACGTGCGGCTCTCCGACGGGCGCTACACCGACACCTACGGCTACGGGCAGGCGGTGATGTCGGACGGGAAGGGGATGCACTTCGGCGCGAGCGAGCCGCGGCACGACGGGATGGCGGCGCCGCAGGGGCCGCCGCTCGCGGCGCCTGCGGGCGCGCCGGCCCGCACGCCGGAGCGCCGGTAGTGGACGCCGCGCTCCGCGCCGCGCTGCAGGCCTCGCTCGGCACCGGATACCGGCTCGACCGCGAGCTCGGCGGCGGCGGGATGTCGCAGGTGATCCTCGCCACCGACCTGACGCTCGACCGCCAGGTGGTGGTGAAGGTCCTTCCCCCCGACCTCTCGGCCGCGGCGAGCGTGGACCGCTTCCGCCGCGAGATCCAGCTCGTCGCGAAGCTGCAACATCCGCACGTGGTGCCGATCGTCACTGCGGGCGACGCGGCCGGCACGCTCTACTACGTGATGCCCTTCCTCGCGGGCGAGTCGCTCCGCGCGCGGATGGCGCGCGAGGGGCCGCTCAAGGTGGGCGACACGGTGCGCATCCTGCGCGAGGTGCTCGACGCGCTCGCCTTCGCGCACGCGCACGGCGTGATCCACCGCGACATGAAGCCGGAGAACATCCTGCTGAGCGCGTCGCACGCGGTGGTCGCGGACTTCGGGGTGAGCAAGGCGCTGCAGGACTCGGGCGCGATGACCTCGGTGGGGATGACCGTGGGCACGCCCTCGTACATGGCGCCGGAGCAGGCGGCGGCGGATCCCGCGACGGACCATCGCGCCGACCTCTATGCGATGGGGATCGTGGCGTACGAGATGCTGAGCGGTGCGCCGCCGTTCACGGGCACGCCGTCGCAGGTGATCGCCGCGCACTTCTCGCAGGCGCCGGCGCCGCTCAAGACGCGCCGGAGCGACGTGCCCGATGCGCTGGCGGAGATGATCATGCGCGCGCTGGCGAAGGATGCGGCCGAGCGGCCGCAGAGCGCGGAGGAGATGATCGCGGTGCTCGACGCGGTGGTCACGCCGGCCGGGGGTGAGACGACGGCGACCCCGGCGGTCACGACGGCGTCCGGGCCGCGCGTCCAGAGATCCGCAACGACGCGTGGGACCGCGACGGACGGCGCCACGGCGGTGATCGCGGGCAACCGGCGGCTCGCCGTCACCGTCGGGGTGCTGATCGCGGCCGGCATCGCGTTCGGCGCGTGGTACGCGCTCCGGCCGAACGTGATGGCGAGCGCACAGTCCATCGCCATCACGCCGTTCTCGGTCGCCGACGGCGACACGGCGCTCGTGCGGCTCGGTCGGAACCTCGTCACCACCATGAGTGCGAACCTCGACGGCGTCGGCGACATCCACGTCGCCGACCCGATCTCGGTGCTGAGCCACGCGCGGTCGAGCGAGGGGCTCCTCTCGCTCGACGGGGCCCTCGAGATCGCGAGGACGATGCGGGCGCGGAGCGCCGTGGTCGGCACGCTCACACGCCTCGGCGCGATGGTCCGGGCCGAGCTCTCGATGTACGAACTCACGTCACCCGCCGTGCCGCTCGTCCGCGTGAGTGCCACGCTGCCCGTGGACAGCATCGGTGCGCTCAGCGACTCGCTCGCCTGGGGCCTGCTGCGCGCCGTCTGGGCCAAGGGGCGCGCGCCCACCATCAACGCGTCATCGATCGACACGCGCTCGCCGGCCGCGCTGCGGGAGTTCCTGGACGGCGAGCAGTTCTTCGCCCGGGGCGGGTTCCCCGAGGCGTCCGCCGCGTACGAGCGTGCGATCGCCATCGACACGACCTTCTGGTTCGCGCACTTCCGATACATCGTAGCGCGGAACTGGACCTCCGCTCCGGTCGACACGGGCATCATGAACCGTGCGGTCCGTCACTTGTCGGAGTTGCCGGAGCGGGAGCGTTTGCTCGCCGAGGCGTACACCCGGTCGACGACGGTGTCGGACCAGCTCCGCCGGTTCCGTGAGTTGAACGCGAAGTTCCCGGACTATCCACCGGGCCTGCTCGCGCTCGGTGACCTGCTGTTGCACTTCGCGCCACGGGCGGGGGCGGACGTCCGCGAATCGGTCGAGCCGTTCAAGCGGCTGGTCCAATTGATGCCGACCGACTTCCCGAGCGCGGAGCACCTGGCGATCACCTGCCTCGTGTCGAGCGACCTGCCCTGTGCGACGACGGCGGTCGCCCACTACGACTCCCTCGTCCGCGCCGACACCGCGCCCCTCCTCCCCCTGCTGCAGTTGCAGCGCGGGCCGGGTTT
>JAOUHR010000171.1 GCA_029884515.1 Gemmatimonadota bacterium | reverse complement strand
ACCCGCGCACGCCGCTCGCCGGCGCCACCGACCTGCTCGTGACGCTCAACTTCGGCACGCTCGAGGCGCGGCGCTTCCTCGACCTGTGGCCGGTGCGCGAGCTGCGCGCGATCACGGAGCGCGGCGACACGCTGGTGATCGGCGCGATGGCCAGCTTCACGGCGATCCAGCGCTCCCCGCTCGTCGCGGCGCGGCTCCCGATGCTCGCCGAGGCCGCACGGCTGGTGGGGGGCGTCCAGATCCAGAACCGCGCCACGCTCGGGGGGAACATCGCGAACGCCTCGCCGGCGGGCGACTCGCTGCCGGTGCTCGCGGCGGTGGACGCCGTGCTCGTGCTGGGGAGCGCGGGCGGGGAACGGCGGGTGCCGTTCACGGGGTTCTACACGGGCTACCGCACCTCGGTGCTCCGGCCCGACGAGCTGATCGTGGCGATCGAGGTGCCGCGCATAGAGGGGCGGCAGTGGTTCCGGAAGGTGGGGACGCGCGCCGCGCTCGCGATCTCCAAGGTGGTGGTCGCCGGCGTGCGCCCCGCGGGCGGCGCGCCGCGCCTCGCGCTGGGGAGCGTGGCGGCGACGGTCGTTCGCGCGCGGGAGACGGAGCGCGCGCTCGCCGCCGGTGCCTCGCCCGACGAGGCGGTGCGCGTCCTCGAGGGCGAGATCGCGCCGATCGACGACGTGCGCTCCACGGCGGCGTACCGGCGGCGGGTGGCAGGGAACCTCCTGCGCCGCTTCTGGGCGGGGACGGCGTGACGCGGCCGGCGGCCGACCTCGTGATCCGGAGCCGGCGCGTGGTGACCGCGCAGGGCCTCCGCGCCGCCGCCGTGCACGTCGCGACAGCCGACGGACGGATCGTCGCGGTGACCGCATGGGACGAAGCGCCGGCCGGCGTCACGCGCGTGGACGCGAAGGACGCACTCGTGATGCCAGGCGTGGTGGACTCGCACGTGCACGTGAACGAACCCGGGCGCAGCGACTGGGAGGGATTCGCCACCGCGACGCGCGCCGCGGCCGCGGGCGGCGTGACCACCCTCTGCGACATGCCGCTCAACTCCATCCCCGCGACGACCACCGTGGCGGCGCTCGAGGCGAAGCGCCGCGCCGCGCAGGTGCACGCGTCGCGGGAGCAGGCGTCGCAGGCGCACGCGTCGGTGCACGTCGAGTTCATCGGCGGCGTGGTGCCGGGGAACCGCCCGGAGCTCGAGGGCCTCGCGGCGGCCGGCGTCTGCGCCTTCAAGTGCTTCCTCGCGCCCTCGGGCGTGGAGGAGTTCCCGCACGTGGGCGAGCGCGAGCTGCGCGAGGCCTTCCCCGTGCTCGCCCGCACGGGACTCCCGCTGATGGTGCACGCCGAGGACCCGGCGCGCCTCGTCGCGCCGCTCGGCCGGAGCGATCCGCGGGCGTACGCCACCTGGCTCGCGTCGAGGCCGGTGGACGCCGAGCAGGAGGCGATCGCCCTCGTCGTGCGCCTGATGGAGGAGGTGCCCACGCCGGTGCACATCGTGCACCTCTCCTCGGCGGGGTCGCTCGACATGGTGCGCGTGGCGCGCGCGCGCGGCCTGCCGATCACGGTGGAGACCTGCCCGCACTACCTCACGTTCGCGGCCGAGGAGATCCCGGACGGCGCGACGGCGTACAAGTGCGCGCCGCCGATCCGCCGCGCGAGCGAGCGGGAGGCGCTCTGGTACGTGCTCATCGCCGGGGAGATCGACCTCGTGGCGTCGGACCACTCGCCCTGCCCGCCGGCGATGAAGCGTGCCGACGGGGACTTCATCCAGGCGTGGGGCGGGATCGCCTCGCTCGAGCTCTCGCTCCCGGCGGTGTGGACCGGCGCGCGCGCGCGCGGCGTGCCGCCGGAACGGCTCGCCCAGTGGATGTGCGAGGCGCCCGCCCGGCTGGTGGGACTCGGGCAGCGCCGCGGGGTGATCGCCCCGGGGTACGACGCGGACCTGGTGGTCTGGGACCCGGAGGCGAGCTTCACCGTACATCCGGCGCGGCTGCACCAGCGGCACAAGGTGACGCCCTACATTGGGCGCGAACTCTTCGGCGTGGTGCGCGCGACCTACGTCAGTGGCCGGCTCGTGCACGGCGGCGTATGATGACGCGCATGACGCCTGCCTTGCCCGCCCCCGACCCGTTCGACCTCCCCGACCTCGCATCCGAACGGCTCGGCGGCGCGGTGCTCGCCGCCAACGACGAGTTCTTCGCGCCGAAGGAAGGCCTGATCAAGCCCGGCGCGCCCGAATGGCGGGAGGGGGTGTACACCGAGCGCGGCAAGTGGATGGACGGCTGGGAGACGCGCCGCCGTCGGCTGCCGGGTCACGACTGGGCCATCGTGCGGCTTGGCGTGCCCGGGCTCGTGCGCGCGGTGGTGATCGACACGAGCCACTACACGGGCAACTATCCGGAGCGCGCGAGCATCGACTGGTGCGCGGTGGTGGGCACCCCCTCCATCTCCCAGCTCCAGGACCAGCCGACGGACTGGCGTCTGCTCCTCGCCGAGTCACAGCTCAAGGGCGACACCGCCAACCGGTTCCGCATCGACGAGGCGACGCGCGTCACGCACCTGCGGCTCAACATCTTCCCCGACGGCGGCGTCGCGCGCCTCCGCGTGCACGGCGAGCCCGTGCCCGACCCGCGCATCTTCGCGGCTGGGCGCGAGGTGGACCTCGCGGCGATGGAGCACGGGGGCTTCGTGGTGGCGTGCAGCGACATGCACTACGGCCACCGGCAGAACCTGATCCTCCCGGGGCGCTCGACGCACATGGGTGACGGGTGGGAGACCAAGCGCCGGCGCGGCCCCGGGCATGAATGGACGATCGTGCGGCTGGCGCGGCGCGGCGTGGTCGAGCGCGTGGAGCTCGACACCGACCACTACAAGGGGAACGCGCCCGGGGCGTGCATGCTCGAGGCGTGCGACGTGCCGGAGGGCTCGCCGTTCGACGCCGCTCGCGCGCCGTGGGAGACGCTGATCGACGAGACGCCGCTCGAGCCGCACACGCGGCACGGGTGGGCGAGCGTGGCGGCGGCGCGCGCGCGCCCCGCGACGCACGTACGGCTCAACATCTATCCCGACGGCGGCGTGGCGCGGCTGCGGCTCATCGGTCGCGCCGTGGGATGAGTGGCGCGCCGGGCGTCGCCGCGTTCGACGCGATGTCCGTCGCGGAGGCCGAGGCGGTGCTGCTCGGGTGCGGCGGCGCGCGCGGCTGGGTGCGGGGGATGCTCGCGCGCCGGCCGTTCGGTACGGCGGCGCGTGCGCGTGCGGCGGCGGACGAATGCTGGGCCACGCTCGGGCCGGACGACTGGCGGGAGGCGATGGCGCGGCACCCGCGGATCGGGGAGCGCGGCGATGCGCGGTCGGCGCGCGAGCAGTCGGGCGTGGCCGTCGCGTCGGCGGAGGTGCGGGCCGCGCTGGCCGAGGCCAACCGCGCATACGAGGCGCGCTTCGGGCACATCTATCTGGTGTGTGCGGCCGGCAAGTCCGCCCAGGAGTTGCTCGACACGGCCCGCGCGCGTCTCGCCAATGATCCCGTGCGCGAGCTGGCCGTGGCCGGCGAGGAGTTGCGCCGGATCATGCAGCTTCGGCTGGCGCAGGTGATGACCCACGACGACGGAGCGGGCGCATGAGCGGCACGGGTACGTTGAGCACGCACGTCCTCGACACGGGGCGCGGCACGCCGGCGACCGGGATCCCGGTGCGACTGTTGCGCGGCTCCGAGGCGATCGGTGCGGCGGAGACCGACCGGGATGGACGGGTGCGCGACTTCGGCCGGGTGGCCGACCAGCTGGCGCCCGGGAGCTATGCGCTCGTGTTCGACGTGGGCGCGTACTTCGCGCGGGACCAGCGGGCGACCTTCTACCGTGAGATCACGGTGGCCTTCGAGATCGTGGACGGCGGCCACTTTCATGTGCCCCTGTTGCTGAGTCCGTTCGGCTACAGCACGTACCGGGGCAGCTGACAGAGCCTCGGGAGCACCTGGGCGCTCCCTGCGCGGCGGGGGTCGATCGCGGTAGACGCCGGTAGACCTCGAGCTGCGGGCGGGAAACCGCAAGCAACACGCCGCCAGTCGCGAGGAACCAGCAGTCGCGCGAGTGCGACCAGCCGTCACGTCAGGGAATCGCCGCGCCCCCCTCTGCAAGGCAGGTGAGCAGCACTGACGGATGCGTTCCGCGGCGCCGACTCCCGTGAGTCCGTCAGGTGGAGATTCCCCGACAGGGATACCCCTCTTCCGCGAGAGACACTCCCGGCTCGAATTGTCGAGACAGCAATGAACCGGGTGAGTCGACGCATCAAGTCCTGATATCGAGCGGGGAGGAGTCATGTACCGGAACAAGCCGGGGCACCTGGCCACGAGCTTCGCTCTCGCGGCGCTCGTCCTCCTCACGGTCGCGTGCGCCGGCGATTCCCCGACCGGCCCGAAGACCGGGTCCGTCCGCATCGCGACGACGACCACCGGCGCCGACCTGGATGCCGACGGCTATCAATTCGCCATCGACGGGGGGACCGCCCAGGCGATCGGTGTGAACGCCGCCGTCACCGTGAGCGACCTCACGGCGGCGAGCCACTCGGTCACCCTCTCCGGATTGGCCGCGAACTGCTCGGTTTCCGGGGCCAACCCCCGGTCCGTCACTGTCGCCGCGGGCGTGACGGCAGACGCGACGTTCAGCGTGGCCTGCCTCTCGCTCACGGGCAGCATCGCGGTCACCGTGAACGCCACCGGCGCGGGACTGCCGGCGACGGTGAATGCGACCATCGACGGCACGGCGAAAGGGCCTCTCACGATCGGGAGCGCCGCCACGTTCACCGGCTATGCGGTCGGCAATCATGACGTGCAGATCACGATCCCGGCGAACTGCACGCTGGCCAGTGGGACGAACCCACGCACCGTGGCGGTGGCGTCGGGGACGACGGTGCAGACGGTGTCGACGACGTTCGACCTCGCGTGCGTGTCGACGTCGGGGAACATCGCGATCACCGTGAACGCGACGGGGGCGAACCTGCCGGCGACGGTGAACGCGACGATCGACGGCACCGCGATCAACGCACTGACGATCGGGAGCGCGGCGACGTTCACCGGCTATGCGATCGGCAACCATGCGGTCGAGATCATCATCCCGGCGAACTGCACGCTGGCGTCGGGGCTGAATCCGCGCACGGTCGCCGTGCCGTCGGGGACGACGATCCAGACGGTGGCGACGACGTTCGCCCTGACGTGCGTCTCGACGGTGGGGAACATCGCGATCACCGTGAACGCGACGGGCGCGAACCTGCCGGCGACGGTGGACGCGAAGATCGACGGCGCGGGGACCGGTCCCGGGCTGACACTGGGGAGTGCCGCCACGTT
>JAOUHR010000170.1 GCA_029884515.1 Gemmatimonadota bacterium | reverse complement strand
CTCCGCGCACAGGCAGGCGAGGCTGGCGCCGCGCGGCCGCGGCGGTGGCGGCCCTGGTGGTGCTTGCGCTGGCGGCGCGCGGGTTCACCTCGATGCTCTCGGGCGATCGCATGCACAGGCTCGCGGTGCTCCCGCTCACCGACCTCACCGACGGCGTGCAGCAGGAGTTCCTGACCGCCGGCGTGCACGAGGCGCTGATCGCCGAGTTGGGACAGCTGGGACTCTCCGTCACGGCCAGGGCGACGATGGCCCAGTTCCGCAACACCGAGAAGCCGATCCGTGAGATCGCGCGCGAGCTGGGAGTGGACGCGGTGATCGAAGGCTCGCTCTTCCGGAGCGGTGACAGTCTCCAGATCTCCACGCGGCTCTACGACAAGGAGGAGCGCGAGATCTGGACGGCGTCGTACGCCGGGGTGCTCTCGAACGTGGTGACCCTGTACCGCGGCTTCGCCCGTGCCATCGCCGGCGAGATCGGGATGCGCTTGAGCCCCGCGGAGCAGGAGCGGCTCAACGACACTCCCGCGGTGAACCCCGAGGTGTACGAGGCCTACCTCCGTGGGATGCATCTCCTCAACACCCGCAGCACGAGGGAGGCCGCCGACACCGCCATCGGCTACTTCAGTGAGGCCCTCCAGCGGGATCCGGCCGACCCGCTGGCGTACGCAGGTCTCGCACTCGCGTACGTGACCCTCGGCCACGGGTTCGACCCCCCCGATGACGCGTGGCCGCGGGCGCGAGCGGCGGCCGAACGGGCATTGCGCCTGGACTCCACGCTGGCGGAGGCCTGGTCCGCCTTGGCGGAGTGCAATTTCTACGGCGCCTACGACTGGGACCGCGCCGAGCGTGCGTTCCGGCGGGCCAACGAACTCAATCCCAGCCTGGCGATGAACCACTATCACTACGCGTGGTATCTCGGGATGTTCGGCCGGGTGGAGGAAGCGGTGGCGGAGCACCGGCGCGCACAGGAGCTGGATCCCCTGACCCCGTTCCACACCACGTGGCTGCCGGCCCTGTACTGGTTCTCCGAGGACTACGAGCGAGCGCTGCCGTTGGCGCGGGAGAACGTGAAGCGGTACGACCCCGGCATCATCGCTCACTACGTCCTCGGTGAGACCCTGGCGCGGATGGGGAGGTACGAGGAGGCGATCGCCGTACATGAGAAGCTGGCGGCCACCGCTCCAGTCTGGTCCCACGCCCTCGGCCTGACGTACGCTCGGGCGGGACGGACCGAAGATGCGCGGCGGATCCTCCGGCAGCTCGAGGCCCAGCCGCCAGGCAGCTGGGTCGCCTACGGACTGGCGGGCATGCACGCGGCACTGGGGAACCGGGGCGAGGCACTCCACTGGCTCGAGTATGAGCCGGCCCACGCCTGGCTCGCGGCCGCAGCGGCGTGGTGGCCCGAGTTCGAGCCTTACCGCGACGATCCGCGATTCCAGGCGATCCTGCGAAGGATGAACCTGCAGCTCGTGCCAGGAGCACCGGCGCCGGTCGCGCTTCCGATGGTTGCGCCGCCGCTCTCCGGCATCGCGTCCCCAGGATGAACGACAGGACCTCACCGGGCGGGTGAGAAGCCCTGCGCGGCGTCGACCACCCCCCGCACCACGCGAATGTCCGCCGGCGTCGTCCGGCAGCACCCGCCGAGCCACGTCGCCCCGGCGCGGATCCACTCCTCGAGGTGCGCGGTGAATCGCGTGGCCGTCCCCTCCCAGCAGCGCCCCGCGGCGTTCCACACCTCGCCGGAGTTGGGGTACGCGATGATCGGCTTGTCGGTCTCCGCCGCCATCGCGCGCACAAGGGAGGTCACGAGCGCGGGATCCACGCAGTTCACCCCCATCGCCAACACCTGCGGCTCCTCGTCGAGCAGCCGCGCGCACTCCGTGATGTCGTCGCCGGCGGAGGTGTGCGCGCCGTCGCCGCAGGTGAACGTCACCCACGCGCGGGCCGCCGGGTGCTCGTGCAGCACGCGGAGGAGTGCGCGCGCCTCGTGGAGCGACGGCAGCGTCTCGCAGGCGAGCAGGTCGGGCGCGGCGCCCAGGAGCGCGGCGATGCGCGGCCGGTGGAAGTCGGCGAGGGCGTCCTCCTTCATATGATAGTCGCCACGGTACTCCGAGCCGTCGTGCAGCGTGGCGCCGTACGGTCCCACCGAGGCGGCGATGACCAAGGGGCGCGCGGAATCCGGGTGGCGCGCCGTGTACCGGTCGCGCGCCGCGCGGGCGAGTTCCACGGAGCGAGCCAGCAGGCGGTCGGTGTCGCCGCGCGAGAGGCCGCGCGTCGCGAACCCCTCGTAGCTCGCCTGGTAGCTCGCGGTGATCGCGACGTCGGCGCCGGCCTCGAAGTAGTCGAGGTGCACGGCCTCGATCGCCTCGGGGGCGTCCGCGAGGAGGCGCGCCGACCAGAGGGCGTCGGAGAGGTCGAAGCCGCGCGTGGCGAGTTCGGTGGCGAGGCCTCCGTCGAGGACGGTGAGGCGGCTTCCCTGGGGGAGCATCAGGCGTGCGCCTTCCTGGGATGAGGGGGTGCGTCCCGGCCATCGCCGAGCCACTTCCTATCTAATAGGAATGGCTCGCGCGGCTCCGGGGTGTTGGCGCGCGACGCCGGGCCGGCAGGGCCGCCACCCATCTCGATGGGGTGGTCCTGCACACCGGTGTCGTCCACGCCGAGCTACGATAGAGAAGATGAACCCAGTATCCGATCCACCTCGGCGTCGCGCGCATCCGTGGGCCTCGTGCGGACGGTGAGGGCGAACAGCTCGGGCCCGGCCTGGGCCACGACCACGGCGATCCGCTCGATGCCATCCGCCGTCATCCCCTCCTCCAGGTCGATCGTCCCGTCTCGCCGCGCAGGTGACTCATGGCGGTGCACTCGGACGGAGGAGACACCGCCACCTCCGACGCGCCATTCGGCAGCACCAGGCGCCATCGGGTGGGGAGCTTCAGGTTCATCGTGTCACCGACTGACCGCGACCGGCCGCGACCGGGATCCCTCTCCCTCACGGATTGGCGTTCAGCCAGTCGATCGACCTCTGCAGCACCTGCATCGCGTACACCGGGTTGTGCACGCCCTTCGACAACTCGCTGTTGATGTACCCGTAATTGTACGCCGCACCGAGTTCGCCGTACTTCCACGGCCGGCCGATCCGGGTCGCCCAGTTCGCGTCGGTGGCCATCGTGACCGTGTTCCCGTACACGACCAGGCCGGTCGTCGGGGACACCGTGTTGGCGGAGACGAGCGCGGTCGCGTACAGGGTCGTCGAGGCGGTCGTCGCGAAGAGCCGGCCGTAGAAGTCGTGCGTCTGCACCGCCGAGTACGACACGACACCGGACGAGTTGGTCGACTTGCGGAACACCTTCCTCGCGGTCAGCAGCTCCCCGAGCTCGATCCGCTTGAGGTCGATCGCCTCCTGGATCGTGGAGATCCGCGCGCCATCGTGACACGACTCGCAGGCGACCTGGTTGGGGATCAACGTATGACCACCGACCTTCCGGATCGGGTCATAGGTGTTCATGTGGCACGTGGTGCAGGAGTTGGCGGAGTGCTGCCAGGTCCGGGTGTACGTCTGCCCGGTGTACTCGTACGCGTTGATGCCCTTGAAGAGGTTCGACTGGTTCCCGTCGTGGACGGAGAAGCTCTGCCCCACCTGGTAGTTGACCGGGGCGTTGTCGTCCTTGGTGGCGGGGAACGGGAAGAAGGGCAGCTGGTTGAACGTCCTGATGACGCCCAGCGAGTCGGTGTACCGTTCGGCGGTCACGCCCCGGATCTGATGGCAGGTGACACAGAGATTGTTGATCTTGCCGAAGTCGGTGGCCGTGAGGTTCCTGTTGTAGTTCAGGAACACCGGCGACGTGGTGCGCAGGATCTGCGTGTTCGTGTCGACCGCGAAGTCGAAGCCCGAATGCTTGTGACAGGTGCCGCACGTGATCCGCGTGGCGTTCGGGATGTCGTTGTTGACGACGAACGTCCCGGCCCCCGTGATCTCCCGGAACCCCTGATCGGTGTGGCACCGGGCGCAGTACTTGGTGTTCCTGTTCAGGCTCGTGGTGCCGGTGAAGTGCTTCGACAGGTGATACTCGTCGTACTTCACGTCCATCTTCGCCGTGGCGTGACAGGAGAGGCAGGTGGCGCTGGCGTCCTTGCCGGGGAGGCCGTCGCTCCCGTCGTTCCCGTCCCGTCCCGGTGCGCCCGCGGGACCCGTTGCGCCCTCGCAGGCTACGAGGAATGCTGCGAGGAGGGCGAGGAGGAGGCGTGATGATGTGTCACTCATGTGATGAGGCCGCTTCTTGCCGTTGTCGGGGGAGGAACGCGCGGAACTCGCTGGTGCAGAGGCAACTCCACGGTCGTCAGGCCACGCGGCGGCGACCATAGGGGAATCGCAACGACATGGTAAGGTGAAGCGCCGTCAGCTTCTTCCTGATGCAGGCATGCGTGGAGGCTCGCTCGCCATCCTCGCGCGAAAGCAGTTCACACGTGGACATCTTCTGATCGCGTCAGCTGCGGCACGCCGCGGCCCCGTCGCGAACGCCGCGCGATTGGCGGCGTCATCGACGTGTGCTACAATCAGGGGCGATGACACGCGTCCCCCGGCCTCCGATCGCCGGTGCGATGCGGGACGCTGGTGCGCAGGGCAGGCCGACCCCGCCGTCCTCTGGACCGGGTGAACTCCACTCCTTCGGGGAGACGATGAGGCACGCATTCCGCCCGACGCACCACGAGCGCCCACGCATGTCACGCGCGCTCCTCGCGCTCGCCCTCGCCTCCCTCTCCGCCTGCGACGCGGCGCCGAACGGTGCCCGACCACCGGTGACCCTCGAGTCGCTCAAGAACGCGCAGTTCCGCTCGGAGTGGACGGCCAGCGGGACGGCGCGACTCACGGACGGCGTCTACACGGAGGCGATCGTGCCGGGGGCGGCGTCGGAGGTCCGGATCGAGATCTACGAGGACCGCTACGCGCTCGGTGACCTCGACGGCGACGGTGTCGCGGATGCGGCCGTCGTGCTGGCCTCACGCGGCGGGGGCACGGGCACCTTCATCAGCCTCGAGGCGGTCGTCAGCAGCGACTCGGGCCCGCGGCACGCGGCGAGCGCCTTCCTCGGGGACCGATCGCAGGTGAAGTCGGTGGTGATCGCGTCGGACACCATCACCGTGACCCTCGTCATCCACTCCGACACGGACGCGATGTGCTGCCCCACCGTCAACGCCACGCAGCGGTACGCGCTGACGGGGGACTCACTCGTCCGCACGCCAGAGGGAGGGTGAGACGCGCGCAGACCTGAAGCTCCCCTGGCTGACGATCTGCGTGCTCCTGGGCGCTGCGCCGGCACTCGCGGCGCAGCAGCCGGGAGTCGCCCCCGCGGCCAGCCCCCAGGGCGTG
>JAOUHR010000169.1 GCA_029884515.1 Gemmatimonadota bacterium | reverse complement strand
GCGGGGGTATCGGACGTATGTCGCGCTCAAGGAGCGGCACAGGCGAGAGGTGTGAGGTGTGAGGTGGGAGGTGTGAGGTGGGAGGTGGGAGGGACAACTGTCGTCCCCTTACATCTCCCATCTCCCATCTCCCCTCTCCCCTCTCCCCTCTCCCCTCTCCCATCTCCCCTCTGCCATCTCCCCTCTGCAGTTCGATCGTGTTGCGTTCGCCGCGCTGCCGCCGTCGATACATCACCTCGCGTTTGCAGGCAAGTCGCGCGGGATTTCGCAAGGTCTGGCGTGGAGCGGCGGAGTTCGGTACGTTCACTTCCCCGGGCGAAGCGCGCCCGAAGGCGGAGTGCGGCATCACAGCGCTAAGTCTTTCAGAAGTAAACGTTTGCGTGCGCTCCAGTTCGGATGTTCACGCTGTCACGTCGGTGTCGCCAGTGTGTGTTGGAGAGGCGACAGTGGGTGTGGCGTGGAAAAGACGATGGTCGTGACCGATTCGTGATAGACAATGTGTAAGTCTTTGTTTCGCTGAGGGTTACAAGGTGCTTGCGCGGCCTCACGTGCACGGTAGACTTGACCCCCTCGACCCCCTGATTCGAAGCGGGATCACCGCTGTGGCCCGGTTCGTTGCCGCTCAGGTTCGGCCCAATACCTTATTTCGTTGGAGATGGTGAGATGCCCCTGCCTGTGACCCCGCCCTCGACGCCCGCTACGCTCTCCCAGAACGCCCGCACCGTCCTGGAGAAGCGCTATCTCGTCAAGGACAAGACAGGCAAGCCGATCGAGACGCCGGAGGAGATGTTCTGGCGCGTCGCCACGACCGTGGCCGAACCCGATCGCCGCTATGGGGCCACCGACAAGCAGGTGGAGGCGACGGCGAACCAGTTCTACGAACTGATGACGCAGCGTCGCTTCGAGCCGAACTCGCCCACCCTCATGAACGCCGGCCGTCCGCTCGGCCAGCTCTCGGCCTGCTTCGTGCTCCCCGTGGAGGACGCGCTCTCCAACGGACACAGCGGCATCTACGACACGCTCCGCTCGATGGCCTTGATCCATCAGAGCGGCGGCGGCACGGGCTTCTCCTTCTCGCGCCTCCGCGCGCGCGGCTCGATGGTGCGCTCCACCACCGGTGTCGCCAGCGGCCCGATCTCCTTCATGCAGCTCTATGACGCATCCACCGACGCGGTGAAGCAGGGCGGCACGCGCCGTGGTGCGAACATGGGCATCCTCCGCGTGGACCATCCCGACGTGATGGAGTTCATCACGTGCAAGGAGGACCTCACCAAGATCACGAACTTCAACATCTCGGTCGCGATCACCACGAAGTTCATGGACGCGCTCGCGGCCAACGCGCTGTACGACCTGGTCGACCCGATCACCCGGAAGACGGTCGGGCAGCTCGACGCGCGGATGGTGTGGGACAAGATGATCGAGGGCGCGTGGCGCACCGGCGAGCCGGGGGTCTTCTTCATCGACGAGGCCAACCGCTACAACCCGGTGCCGCACCTGGGCGCCTACGAGGCCACGAACCCCTGCGGCGAGCAGCCCCTGCTCGCGTACGACGTCTGCAACCTCGGATCGATCAACGTCGGCTACTACGTGGTGGACGGGAAGATGGACTGGAAGTCCTTCGCCAAGGACATCCATCTCTCCACGAAGATGCTCGACAACATCATCGACGCGAACAAGTACCCGCTGCCGGAGATCGACGCGCTGGCCAAGCGCATCCGCCGCATCGGGCTCGGCGTGATGGGCTTCGCCGACGCGCTCATCCGCCTCGGCATCAAGTACGACAGTCCCGAGGGCGTGGCGTTCGGCAAGCAGGTGATGGAGTTCCTCGACGTCGAGGGCAAGAAGGAGTCGGCGCGGCTCGCCGAGGAGCGCGGCGCGTTCCCCGAGTGGGCGCAGAGCATCTTCGGCCCCGACGCGACCTGCGCGCGCGACGCGCAGGGGAACCGCATCCGTCCCCAGCAGAAGCTCCGCAACTGCAACGTCACCACCGTCGCGCCCACCGGCACGATCTCGATCATCGCCGGCTGCTCCTCGGGCCTCGAGCCGCTCTTCGCCGTCGCCTTCATGCGCAACCAGGCCGGCGTGATGATGCCCGACGTGAACGAGGACTTCGTCGCGATCGCCAGGAAGGAGCGCTGGTACTCGGAGGCGCTCATGGAGCGCATCGCGAAGACCGGGTCCGTGGTGCACCCGGAGATCCCGAAGAAGTGGCAGGACGTCTTCGCCACCGCGAACAACATCTCGCCCGAGTGGCACATCAAGATGCAGGCGGCCTTCCAGGCGCACTGCGACTCGGCGATCTCCAAGACGACGAACTTCTCGCACGCGGCCACCAAGGACGACGTGCGCGCGATCTACGAGCTCGCCTACCAGATGAAGTGCAAGGGCGTCACGGTCTACCGCGACGGCTCGCGCGACGGGCAGGTGCTCTCCACGGGCGCCACCGCCGACGCCGCCTCGAAGCGGGACGGCGCGAAGGAGGAACCCTCGCTCAAGCGCGAGCTCTCCGAGCTCAAGGGACAGCTCGCCGAGATGGAGGCGGACAATGGCCGCCTGAAGAAGCTGCTGTTCGACGCGGAGGCGGAGACGCTCCAGCGCCGCCAGAAGCGCTCGCGCCCCGACGTCCTCCGCTCGACCGCGATCCGCAAGGAGACGCCGCTCGGCACGATGTTCGTGCACATCACCGAGGACGACCTGGGCCAGCCCTTCGAGGTGTTCATCAACCTCGGCAAGGCCGGCGGCTCCGCGATGGCGGACGCCGAGGCGATCGGGCGGCTGGTCTCGCTCGCGCTCCGCTCCGGGATCTCGATCCAGCAGGTGCACCGCCAGCTGCGCGGCATCTCCTCCGACCGCGCGGTGGGCCTGGGTCCGAACAAGGTGCTCTCGGTGCCCGACGCGATCGGCCTCGCGCTCGAGGACTGGATGCGCACCAAGCAGGGCGTGCAGCAGGAGCTGCTCACCACGGCCGAGACGCTGGCCTCACCCGATGCGCCGCAGATGGTGCAGCAGCCGGAGCCGGTGATCAGCCAGGGCGGCGCGCAGATGCAGTTCGAGGCCATGAGCGGCGGCGACGCCTTCATCGGCACCTGCCCGGACTGCGGGAGCCAGCTCGAGTTCGCGGAAGGGTGCGTGAAGTGCCACGTGTGCGGGTTCAGCGAGTGCGGCTGAGCGCGGGCTGAGCAGCGCCCCCAATGCCGGACGAACGGGCCGCCCCATGACGGGGCGGCCCGTTTCGCGCGTAGATTGGAGCCACGTCAGCGCCCCATCGACACGACCATCGACACGACCTTCGATCCGAGCGAGGTCCCCGCGTGCCAGGCACCGCCGTCGGCCAGAGCGTCTCCCGCAAGGACGGCATCGGCAAGGCCACCGGCGGTGCGCGCTACGCCGACGACCTGACCTTCCCCGGGATGCTCCACGGCCGCACGATCCGCGCGACGATCCCGGCCGGACGCATCACGTCGGTCCGCTTCGACTTCGACACCGCCGGCTTCACGATCGTGGACCACCGCGACGTGCCGGGCTCCAACCAGGTGGACCTCATCGAGCGCGACCAGCCCTTCCTCGTGGTGGACGAGGTGCGGCACGTGGGCGAGCCGATCCTGCTGCTGGCGCACGAGGACAGGGACGCGCTCCGCGCGGCGCGCGTGGTGGTCGCGTACGAGCGCACCGAGCCGCTGCTCGACGCCGAACGCTCGACGCAGGCGTTCAAGCGCATCGGGATCAGGAAGGGCGATGCCGCGGCTGCGATGGCCCGCGCCGACCTCGTGGTCGAGGGCACGTACCACACCGGCCACCAGGAGCACATCTACATCGAGCCCAACGGCGTGATCGCGGTGCCGGAGGATGGCGGCATCACGGTGCACGGTTCGATCCAGTGCCCCTTCTACGCGCTCAAGGCGCTCAAGAGCCTGCTCGGGCCCGCGATCCCCGCGCGCGTGATCCAGACGGAGACGGGGGGCGGCTTCGGCGGCAAGGAGGAGTTCCCCTCCATCCCAGCGGGGCACGCCGCACTCCTCGCGCACAAGTCGGGGCGGCCGGTCAAGATCATCTACGACCGCGTGGAGGACATGCTCGCCACCACCAAGCGGCATCCGTCCATCGTGCGGCACCGCACGGGGGTCACGCGCGACGGGCGGCTGGTGGCGATGGAGGTGGAGGTGATCCTCGACGGCGGTGCCTACGTGACGCTGAGCCCGGTGGTGCTCTCGCGCGGCTGCATCCACGCCGCGGGGCCCTACCGCTGCGACCACATCACGATCGACGGCCGTGCGGTGTTCACCAACACGCCGCCCAACGGCGCCTTCCGCGGATTCGGCGCGCCGCAGACGGAGTTCGCCGTCGAGGTGCAGATGGAGCGCGTGGCGGAGGCGCTGGGCATGGATCCGGTGGAGCTCCGCCGCCGGAACGCGCTCCGCGCCGGCGACACCACCGCCACGGGCCAGGTGCTCCGCGAGGACACGAGCGCGCTCGCCGTGCTGGAGGAGGCGGTGCGCCGCACCGACTTCGAGCGCAAGCGGTTCGACTACGAGGGCACCGACCGCGCGATCGGCCTCGCGCTCTTCTACCACGGCGCGGGGTTCACGGGGAGCGGCGAGCGCTCCCTCAAGTCGCGCGCGCGGCTCGAGACCACGCCCGCGGGCGTGCGCATCGCCACGGGGAGCACGGAGATCGGCCAGGGCACGCGCACCATGCACGCGCAGATCGTCGCCGACGCGCTCGGCGTGCCCTACGAGAGCGTCGAGGTCGCGCAGCCCGACACGGCGCACGTGGCCGACAGCGGCCCGACGGTGGCCTCGCGCACCTGCATGGTGGTGGGGAAGATCCTCGAGGAGTGCGCCCACGAGATGCGCGACACGCTCGGCATCCTCACCCCGGCGGCGCATCACGCGAAGCACGGGGTCCTGACGGTGGAGCGGATGTACGAGCCGCCGGACTGGATCGAGTGGGACGACGACACGTATCGCGGCGACGCCTACGCGACCTACGGCTGGGGCTGCGACGTGGTGGAGCTCGAGGTGGACCCCGACACCTTCGACGTGCGCTTGCTGGCCGTGACGGCGGTGCAGGAGTTCGGCCGGCCGATCCACCCCGCGCTCGCGCGCGGGCAGATCGAGGGCGGCACGGTGCAGGGGTTGGGCTTCGCGCTGCTCGAGCGCGTCGTCATGAAGGACGGCGCGATGGCGAACGCGCAGCTCACCAACTACACGATCCCCACCACGCTCGACGTGCCGGTGATCGACGTGGTGATGCTCGAGAATCCGTACCCCGGCGGGCCCTTCGGCGCGAAGGGACTCGGCGAGCTCCCCATGGACGGGCCGGCGCCGGCGGTGGTGAACGCGCTGCGCCACCGCGGGTTCGACCTGCGCG
>JAOUHR010000168.1 GCA_029884515.1 Gemmatimonadota bacterium | reverse complement strand
CACGAATTCGAAGTCGTGGTTGTGATAACCGGTGCGGATGCCGACCTTGGCCGCCTCGGTTCCGGCGCGTGAGAGGAGCGCGCCGAGTCGCTTCCAGTCGTCGGCGGTCCTCCGCTGCTCGGGTGGCGTCCACGCGATGAGCACGGTCTTGTGTCCCACCGCCGCGGCGGTGTCGAGGAGCGCCGGCAGGCGGTCCGGCTCGAGGTCGCGCGGGCCGATGTGCGCCGAGGGGGCAACGAGTCCGTTCGCGTCCAGCATGGTGCGCACCTGTACGGGCGTGCGATCCCAGTTGCCCCACCACTCGATCTGGCCGTAGCCGAGCGAGGCGATGCGAGCGATGGTGGCCTCGGGGTCAGCGCGCATGGACGCGCGCAGCATGTAGAGTTGGATGCCCACGGCGCGGAGCGGGTTCGGCACTCGGTCGGGTGGACGCGCCGGTGACTCGTGATTCCGTCCGTCGGAAGCCCGCGCAGCGCGGGTGATGGCCGGCAGCATCGCGCCCGAACCCAAGGCGAGCAGGAAGTCGCGGCGAGTGTTCATGTCTGGAAAGGTATCGGCCGCGGGGAGCGGCGGCGAGAACCGCACGTCCACGAGCCCGCGGCCGCCGCGCTCACACCGCGAACTTCTCCGGGTACTTCGCCATCTCCGGTCGATAGAGCGCGCGGATGCGCGCGATGTCGCCGTCCTGATCGCCCGTGGGGTGGAACAGCGGGAAGATGTGGATGGACTTCGTGCCGAAGTCGAAGGTGACGGGGAGGATCGGGATCCCCGCCTTCTGGGCGATCCAGTAGAAACCCGAGCGCCATCGCGGCGTCAGCTTGCGCGTCCCTTCTGGCGCGAGTGCGACGACGATCCGTTCTGTCTTCGCCACCAGGTCCACCGTCTGCGTGACGACGTCGCTCTTGGCGGTCCGGTCGACCGGGAAACCGCCGAGCCAGCGCATCACGATGCCGAGGGGGAAGCGGAAGAGGGCGTCCTTGCCGAGGAAGGTGCCGCGCAAGCCGAGCGCGTACTTGGCCGCCACGCCGACGACGAAATCCCAGTTCGACGTGTGCGGTGCGATGATGAGCACGCACTTGCGCACGTCAGGGAAGGGCTCGCCGCTGAAGCGCCATCCCGTGAGGCGGAGCGCTGTGGTGGCGAGGATCCGCGTGATGGCGTTGCCGCGGCTCGGGACGCTGCGCGGGAGCACGGGCACGCGCACCGCGCCGCCGCGCCGAGCCGGAGTCTGGGGGGGCATGGCTGTGGAACGTAGGTGAGCGTTGGCGCGGGTCAAGAGCGACGGTAGGTTGCATCCACGCGCTCGCGCCAACCCACCCACTCCGCGCTCCCATGCACTCGACGCTGCGTCCCGCTGCGCTCCGCTTCATGTTCCGCAGGCTGCTTTCAGGTGTGCTCGCCGCGTGTTCGTTCACGGTGGCGGCGCCGCTCGCGGCGCAGGCAGTGGCCACGCCCACCACGCCCACCACGCCCGACGGCGCGCGACGCTTGATCGCGCGGCTCGCCGACGACTCGCTCGGCGGCCGCTACACGGGCTCGCCCGGCGCGACAGCGGCGGCGCGGATCATCGCCGCCCAGATGCGTCGGATCGGGCTGGAGCCCGTGGGCGATAGCGCCTACTTCCAGCGTGTGCCGGTGTTTGCGGTGCCGGCCACGCGGCCGGGCGCACTCGAGTCGCCACGCCTCGCCACGGACTTCGCGGCGTACGACACGATGCCCGCGTCCCAACGCCGCACCGTCGTGAACGTGGTCGGTCTCCTGCGCGGCTCCGACGCGGGGCTGCGAGACGAGTACGTGATCGTCGGGGCGCACTACGACCATATCGGCACCAACGCGGCGCGGGCGGTGGACGGCGACAGCATCTTCAACGGCGCCGATGACGACGCCTCGGGCGTGGTCGCGATGCTCGAGACCGCGCGCCAGCTCCGCGCGGAAGGCGCCCCGCGCCGCTCGGTGATCTTCGTCGCGTTCGTCGGCGAGGAGAACGGGATGACCGGTACCCGTTGGTATCTCAAGTCGCCGGTGCGTCCGCTCGCGAGCACCGTGGCCGACATCCAGATCGAGATGATCGCCCGGCCCGATTCACTCGCCGGCGGGACGGGCAAGGCGTGGCTCACCGGGTACGAGCGCTCGACGCTCGGCGAGATGCTCGCCGCCGCGGGCGTGCCGGTGATCCAGGACCCGCGGCCGGCACAGAACTTCTTCCGTCGCTCCGACAACTTCCCCTTCGCGCAGGCCGGGATCCCGGCGCACACCATATCGAGCTTCGGTGGACACTCGGACTACCACCAGCCGAGCGACGAGGTGGGCACCGTGGACTTCGCGCATTTCGCGGCCGTGATCAATGCGACCGCGAGGGCGGTGCGGATCGCGGCGGATGGGCCGCGGCCCGAGTGGAAGCCGGAGGGCCGCCCGTAGCGTCCGGCGTGGGGTGCCGGGCCGCCCCGGGCCGCCCCGGGCGCGGTGGGCGCGGTGGGCGCGGTGGGCGCGGTGGGCGCGGTGGGCGCGGTGGGCGCGATCCGGGCCTAGATTCCCGACACGTATGATGGCGCTCTACCTCTTCTCGGTGCTCCTCGGCGGGGGCCTGCTCGCCTTCTCGGTGTTCGGCGGGGATTCGGACGCGGACGTCGATGTCGATCTCGACGTGGACGTGGACCTCGACGTGGGCCTCGACGCGGACGCCGGGCACGGGGGCGGCGATGCACTCCGCGTGCTCTCGCTGCGGACGATCAGCTACTTCCTCTTCGTCTTCGGCGGCGTGGGCGCCGCCCTGTCCGCGACGTGGCACGTCGTCACGGCGCCGATCGTCGCGCTGGTGGCCATCGCCACCGGTGTGGGCGTGGCCCTGCTGGTGGCGGCCGCCTTCCGCTATCTGCGTCGCACCGACTCCGGCAATCGCAGCGGCAATGAGGGGCTCATCGGACTCTCCGGCCGTGTCACGGTGCCGTTCGGCGAGCGCGGCACGGGGAAGGTGCTGCTGTCGAGCGCGAGCCGCACGCTCGAGATGATGGCACGCCCGTTCGACCGGGCGGATGGCGACCCCGCGACCTGGACGAGTGTCATCGTGGTCGAGATCGACCAGGGTGTCGCCCTCGTCGCCCCGCTCGATGCCGCGGCGCTCGCCGACCCCACCCGTCCGACCACAACCTAGGAGCCTCCCAGTGGAAGCACTCATCGGTCCCCTGATCGCGGCGGGCGTCGTCCTCGGCGCCCTCGTCGCGCTCGTCGTCACCGTCAAGTCGCTGATCGTGATCGTGCCACCGAACACCGCCGCGATCATCACGGGTCGGGCGCGTGTGCTCAGCGACGGCCGCGGGGTGGGATACCGCACCGTGATCGGCGGCCGCACCCTCCGCGTCCCGATCATCGAGTCGGTCTCCTGGATCCCGCTCGCGACGATCCCCATCGAACTCAACGTCACCAACGCCTTCTCCAAGGGCGGCATCCCACTCTCGGTGCAGGCGGTGGGGAACATCAAGGTCGCGTCGGAGCCGGAGAACACCTTCAACAACGGCGTCGAACGCCTCCTCGGGAAGCACGTGGACGAGATCGAGGCACTGGCCAAGGAGACGCTCTCCGCGAACCTCCGCGGCGTGCTCGCGAGCATGACGCCGGAGGAGGTGAATGAGGACCGCCTCAAGTTCGCCGCGCAACTGCTCGAGGAGGCCGACCAGGACCTGCAGAAGCTCGGACTCCAACTCGACACCCTGAAGATCCAGAACGTGACGGACGAGGTGGGCTACCTCGCCGCCGTGGGACGTGCGAAGACGGCGCAGGTGCTCAAGGGCGCGCAGATCGCCGAGGCGGACAATCAGGCGGAGACGCACCAGCGCCAGGCGGAGGCGATGCGCGTCGCCGAGGTGGCGAAGGCCGAGGCGGAGATCGCGGTGGCCACCGCGCGCAACGAACTCCGCGTGAAGCAGGCGCAGCTGAACCAGCAGGCGGAGACCACGGAGCGCGTCGCCAAGGTCGAGGCGCAGCGGGCCGAGGTCGAGGCGCAGCAGGAGCTCGAGCAGCAGCGCGTCGAGCTGCAGAAGCGGCGTCTCCTCGCCGACGTGGTGGAACCCGCCGAGGCGCAGCGGAAGGCGGCGGAGCTCCGTGCCCGCGCCGACGCGGCGCCGATCCTCGAGAACGGCAAGGCGCAGGTCGAGGTGCTCAAGCTGCTCTATGCGCAGATCAACAACGCGGGCGAGCAGGGCTTCGCCGTGTTCATGGCGGAGAAGCTGCCCGTCCTCCTCGGCACGGCGGTCGAGGCCGTGAAGGGGATCGAGATCGACCGGCTCGTGGTGATGGATGGCGGCGGGGGCGAGGCCGTCGGGAACGCGGCGAACCAGCGCGTGAATGCGGCCTACAAGACACTCGAGGGGCTGGGGTCCGCGTTCGGGATCGACATCCAGCAGGTGCTGCAGCAGGCGGCAAAGCGCGTGGATGCGCCGAAGCCGGTGGCCCGCGTGGAACCACCCCCCGCCTCGCCGCCCGCCGGCAAGTCGTAGGCGGTTCGGCGCCTCAGGCGCTCAGGCCGCGCGGCACCCAGCGGCTCGAGCTCTCGCCCCACATCGCCGCGTAGGGGCGGAGCACGCGCCAGCTCACGAGGCCGAGCACCACGAGCATCACGCCCACCGACGCGAAGATCGTCGCCCACGCGGGCTCTCCCGCACTGGTGCGCACCGTCTCGACCAGGATCCCGCCGACGACCGGTCCGGCGAGGAAGCCGAATGAGCCGGCGACCTGGAATACGCCGAAGAGTCCCTCGCCGGCGCCGTGCCGGGCGAACTCGCTCACGAGCACGAGACTCGGTGCGAACATCAGCGCGCTGAGGACACCGGACGCGACCATCGCCACGGGGAGCCACGCCAACGGCACCACTCCGTAGCTCGCGTACACGATTCCGAAGAGGATGTTGGCCACGACGATCGGACCGAACCATCCGAAGCGGTCCGTGAGCCTCCCGGCGGGCCAGCAGAGCAACGCGAAGGGGAGGAGGAAGAGCGACATCAGCATCCCGCGCGAGGCGGCCGTCACGCCGTGGACCTCGGTGAGGAAGAGCGTGAAGGTCGTGACGAAGACGCCGATCAGGAAGCGGTCGGTGAATCCGTACGCCAGGGGCATCCAACTGGCCGCCTGACTCCGGTCCCACTGGTATCGCCGCTCTGCCGTGGGGATGGCGGCGGCTCCAGCGGGCGTGCGCACGAAGCCGGCCGATGCGGCCGCGACGAGCAGGAGCACCGCGCCCACGGAGTAGACGAGCAGCGGATCGCGGTCGACCAGCACGCCTCCGAGCGGGGCGCCCACCCCCACGCCCACCATGAGCGCCGAGGCGACGAGGCCGAGCGAGGCGCCCCGCCGACGTCCGCCGGTGCGGTTCGCGGCGAT
>JAOUHR010000167.1 GCA_029884515.1 Gemmatimonadota bacterium | reverse complement strand
ACGCTCGCCGCGATGTTCCCGCTCCCCGAGGCGGGACAACTCGAGCCGGCGGTCGCCGAACAGGTCCAGGTCACGCCCGTCACCTGCGCCGGGAAGTTGTCCGTCACCGTCGCCGCCGTGACGGCGTTCGGCCCGGCATTGCTCGCCACGATCGTGTAGGTGACCGTGCCGCCCTGGTTCACCGCCGTGACGCCGTCGGTCTTGGTGATGCCGAGGTTGGCCGACGGGATCACCGTGGTGAGGTCGCCCGCGCTCGTGTTGTTCCCGGCGTTCCCCGCCGGCTCGCCCCCGCCCGCGACCGACGCGCTGTTCGTCACGCTCGGCGCGGCCGCCGCCGCCA
Organism: Gemmatimonadota bacterium; assembly: GCA_029884515.1. Taxonomy (GTDB): domain Bacteria; phylum Gemmatimonadota; class Gemmatimonadetes; order Gemmatimonadales; family Gemmatimonadaceae; genus Pseudogemmatithrix. The sequence goes on along the minus strand of JAOUHR010000167.1, from coordinate 5,099 downwards.
CGCCCACGGTGAGCGTGATCGCGTTGCTCCCGCCAAGCGCCGCGATCACGTTGGACGAGGTGCAGGTCACCGTCTGGCCCGCAGCCCCGCACGTCCAACCGGCCGCGGTCCCCGAGACGAACGAGAGCCCGGTCGGCAGCACGTCGGTCACCGTGATCACGCCCGACGTCGCCAGCCGCCCCTGGTTCGTCACCGTGAGCGTGTAGACGCCATTCACGCCCACGGTGAAGTTCCCGGTGTGCGACTTGGCGATCAGCAGGTCGACCTGGCCGTTGATCGTCGTGACGTCGGCCGCCGAGTTGTTCGCGGTGAGATCCGGGTTGCCCGCCGGCTCGCCGCCACCCGAGACCCAGGCGCGGTTCGTGACCGACGCCGGCGCCGTGCCCAACACGTTCACCGTCACGGTGATCGCGGGATACGACCCGCCGGAGGCGAGCGCACTGGCGCGCGTGCAGGTGATCACCTGGCCGGACGGCGCCGGGCACGTCCACCCGGTGCCCGCGGCGCTCACCGGCGTGAGTCCCGTCGGAAGCGTGTCGGTGACGGTCACCGTCCCGCTCGTGGTGAGGTTGCCCGAGTCGCTCACCACCAGCGAATAGGTCGCGCCGGTCTGCCCCTGCGTGAAGTTCCCGGAGTGGGACTTCGAGATGACCAGGTCGACGGCGAGCACGGTGCCCATGTCGCCGAAGTCGACACCGGCGGAACCGAGCGCCGTCGCCCCGCCCGCCGTCAACGGGATGACGTAGATCGTGGCCGGCGCGGTGGAGTTCGAGCCGAGCAGTCGGCCTCGCTTGTCGATCGCGAGACCCGTGAACGTGCCCGTCACGCCCGTGATGTTGCCCACGTTGGTGAGCGCACCACCCCCCGGTGGCACGATGTACAGCGTGGTGCCCAGCACCTGGTAGATGTTGCCGTTCGGCGCGATGACCATGTCGCCGCCGGCGGTGCTGCCGCCGGTGAGTGCGGCACCCGCGGGCGTTGCGGCGCCCGTCGTCTGGTTGATCGTGTAGCGCTGCGTGCTCGCCGAGTTGATCGCGTGCAGCGTCCCCGCTGCGTCGAACGCGAGGCGCGGCAGGTACGGCACGCCTCCCCCGGTCCTCCCGATGAAGGTGGGAGTCGCCGCGGGGACGTTTGGGTCCCACGTGAACACGGAGTCGTTGCCGGCCAGCCCCGTGATGAAGTAGATGAGGCCGTCGCTCGGGCGCACCGCGAGCGCGGCCTTGTTCGGGCCCGTGAGCGTCCGCACCGACGTCGCCGCGCCGGTGTTGATGTCCACCTCGAAGATGTTGGTCTGGTTGAGGCCGTAGGTCTTGAGCTGGGCCTGCGCCGGAACGGCGAGGAGCGCCAGCGCCAGCAGGCCGGACAGCGCACGGAGCGCCGGCGCACCGACTGCCGGACGCGCACCCGTCCTCCGGGCGACGCGTCTGGAAGCGGCCCGTCCGGTCGCGCGATTCACCGCGGCTCGCTCACGGTGCAGGAACCGCTCCGTCGCGCCCAAGGGCCGTCGTGCCCGTCCCACGCGGGTCGCCCACGGCCGGCACGACGCCAAGATCGAGAGCGAACAGGACTCGACAGCCTTCGGACATGGCACCAGGATGGGGGGGCGCGACGAGGATCGACCGCATGCCCGAGCATGCCCGAGCATGCCCGAGGCTACGGTGGAACGACCCGCCCAAACATCACGGTTTGCGATCCATTAGGGAAGCGTTCGCATCCTATGAGGCGGCTCTCGAGTGACCGTCTTGAGCGGCTCCTGAGCGACCGTCGCCCGCTCGACTCGCCCGCCAGTACGAACCCGCGTGGGCACAAACCCTACCTTTCCCCAGGCGTGGTCCTGTGCGCCGAAGGGCGGCAGCGCACCCGACGATGCGGGAGCGTGACATGCGCGTGGATGCCGCGCCGCATGGAACGCAGTATCGTTTCGGCATGATCCTCCCCCTGCTCCTCGCCCTTCAGGCACAGCCCGCGGCCCCAGCCGCCCCCCGCCGTGACGTCCCGGACTCGGGCGTCATCGCCACCGACCAGCGCGTCACGCCCGCCGGCGTGCAGTCGGTCTTTCGCGGCCGCGTGAGCGGCGTGCGCTTCGGCGCGAATCCGGGCGAGATCTGGGTCGCGGTGCCCGACGGCGCCTACCGGCTCGACTGGCGAGCGAACCGCGTGCTCTCCGTCGGCGCATTCGACGGGCGACCGGGTGTGCATGGCGTCGCGTTCGATCCGGCCACCTCGCGCGCGTACGTCACCAGCGTGGGCCGACTCCCTGATGAGGTCGCCACGAGCCGGCTGCCGGGCACGCAGGAGCCCGCCGGGGCGCGCGTCATCGCGCAGGTCAGGGCGTTCGCGGGCGCCAGCTCGGGGGCATCCGGCTCGTCGCCGGCATCCGCCGGCGACGCTGCAGCGGCACCGACGGCCCCGCTCGCGTACGTCTCCGGCAGTCTCGGCGACTACATGGCGGGCGGCCCCGCCGTCGCCCGCCACAGGAATGCGGCCGGCCACCGCCCGCTCACGATCCCCCTCCCCGCGAACGACCAGCTCATCGTTCTCGACGCCGATGACGGCGTGCACCTGGGCACCGTCGCACTCGGCGTGCTCCCGGTGGCAAGCGTCGTCTCCGACGATGGCGCCAGCGCGTGGGTGAGCCTCTTCGGCGGACCGAAGCCCACGCGCCGCGACCGCACCGCCTCGCAGTGCTGCGACCCGCGCGTGGAACCGGTGCGCGTCGATCGCCGCGGCATCGCCGCGCGCGGCAGCGTCGTGCGGGTGGACCTGATCACCAACACCGTCACGGCCTCGGTCGAGACGGGCCTCCATCCCACGGGACTCGCGTGGGACCAGGCGCGCGGCCTGCTCTACGTGGCCAACGGCAACTCGGACGAGGTGACCGTCGTGGACACGCGCAGCGTCTCGCGCGCCGGCACGATCCCGATGGCGCCCTTCCACGAGCGGCGCATCGGCCTTGCCCCGACCGCCGTGGCGCTCTCCCCGGATGGCAACACGCTCTTCGTCGCGCTGGGCGGCATCAACGCCGTCGCGATGTACGACGTGGCCGCGCGGCGCGCCTCCGCGGCGCGCTTCCTCGGCCTCATCCCCACGGGCTGGTATCCGAGCGCACTCGACGTCAGCGCCGACGGCACCACGCTCGCTGTCGGCACGCTGCTCGGCGTCGGCTCGGGTCAGGGCACCACGTCGGGCCACCCCGGCGCCGAAGGCGGTTACGTGCACGCCAACCGCGGCTCGGTGAACGTGATCACCATCCCGACGCCGGCCGAGGTCACGGCCTACACCACCAGCGTCGCGCAGAACAACCGGCTCACGCTCACCGAAGACGCCGCACGCGACATCGCTCCGCGCCGCGGCACCGTCGCGCGCGCCGTGCCCGAGCGGCCGGGCGAGCCGAGCCCGATCGAGCACGTGGTGTTCATCATCCGCGAGAACCGCACTTACGATCAGGTGCTGGGAGACATCGGCAAGGGCGCGAGCGATCCCGCGCTGGTGATGTACGACCGCACGATCACGCCCAACTCGCACGCGCTCGCGGAGCAGTTCGTGCTGCTCGACCACTTCTTCGCGAGCGGAGGCAACAGCGCGGACGGCCATCAGTGGCTCACGCAGGCCAACGAGACCGACTACCCGTATTGGCCGCTCTACGGCGGCCGCAGCTATCCGAGCCAGTCGGACGACCCGCTGACCTATTCCAGCGGCGGCTTCCTCTGGGAGGCGGCGCAGGCGAAGGGAAAACGCGTCGCCGTCTTCGGCGAGTATGCCCCGGCGCCCAAGGTGGAGTCGGCCGACGTGCGCGCCGCGATGCTGGCGGAGTGGCGCGACCGTGCGTCACTCCCGGCCCGCCACTTCACCGACCGCTTCCGCGCCATGTTCGACACGCGCAGCGAGATCCCCTCGCTCGACCGGGTGCTCGTGCGCGAGTATCCGGGCTGGACCATGGGCGTCCCCGACGTGGCGAAGGCCGAGGTCATCCTCGACCACCTCGCCGAGTGGGAGCGCGCGCGCGCCATGCCGCATCTCGTGATGGTGATCCTCCCGAGCGACCACACGTCGGGCACCAGCGCCGGATGGTGCACGCCGAAGGCCTGCGTCGCCGAGAACGACGCCGCGCTCGGGCGCCTCGTGGAGGGCCTCACCCGCTCGAGCTTCTGGCCCTCGATGGCGATCCTGATGGTGGAGGACGACGCGCAGAACGGCGTGGACCACATCGACGGGCACCGCACCGTGGCGCTCGTGGCGAGCCCGTACGCCAGGCGGGGCGTGATCGACAGCACCTTCTACAGCCAACCCTCGATGATCAAGACCATCGAGTTGATGCTGGGACTCCCCGCCCTCTCGCTCTACGACCTCGTCGCGACGGACATGCGGGCGAGCTTCATCGGCGCGGATGAGGCGCCCGACCTGCGCCCCTTCACGGCGCAGATGCCACAGGTCGACCTCCACGAGCGGAACCTGCAGGTCGGCGCGATCACCGGCCCCTTCGCGCGGGAGCGCCGCGCCGCGGCCACCTCGAGTGCGAGGATGGACTTCTCCGAACCCGACGCGGCGCCGAGTGACCGGCTCAATCGGATCCTCTGGTTCGACGCGCGCGGATGGGGCACGCCGTATCCCGGCGTGCGCCAGGCGGTCTTCTTCCCGCTCAGCCAGGACCTCACGGACGAGGAGCGGGAGGAGGCGGCGGAACGCGCGCGGGAGGCGCGGAAACGCTCGCCCTGAGCCGTCTCAGGGGCGCACGCAGCGCGAGTGCACTTCGGCGAATCTCGGCAACGGACGCCCGGCCGAGCCGGTGAGCGCACAGGTCCACGTCGCCTCCCGCGGGCGCGCCACCACGCTCCAGGCGAGCGAGTCGGCGCGGACGAACCGCAGGTCCACGGCCGTGTCGGAGAGGAACGGGAACACGGCGGTGAGCGAGTCGCGGTCCGCGCTGAATCGGCCGTGCAGTGCGAAGTAGGCCGACTCGGCCTGCGCGAGCTTGGCGAGGCTCCCTGTGAGCGTCACGCTCAGGACGTGGTCACGCGAGACCCCGTCGCGTGCTGGGCGCGCGATCAGCACGGTGGCCGTGGCGATGGCCAGCACGGCCACGACGATCGAGATGCGGC
>JAOUHR010000166.1 GCA_029884515.1 Gemmatimonadota bacterium | reverse complement strand
GCGCGAGCGCCCCGGTGTCGCGCCCTTCTTCGTGGGCGCGCAGCGTGGCATCGAGCGTGAGATCCTCCCGGAGAGTGGATTCCCGTTCCTCCTGCTCGACCTGCACCCGCTCTACCGGCCGCGCGTCTGGATGAACTGGCGCACGCTCCGCGGCGCGATGAGCGGGTGGAGCGCGCTCGGCCGGCTCGCCAGGTCGACCCCGCCCGCGCTCGTCGTCGGCACCGGCGGGTACGCGGCGGGGCTCACGATGGTCTGGGCGTGGCGCAACGGCGTGCCCGTGGTGCAGCACATCGGCGATGCCACGCCCGGGATCACGGCGCGGTGGAGCGCGCGCTTCTCGCGCGAAGCGTACCTGGGATATCCCGAGGCGGAACGCATGCTGCCGCACGGTGGCTGCATCTATCGCGACACGGGTAACCCGATCGAACCGCCGCCCGACATCCGGCCCGCGCGCGCCGAGGCCCGCGCGCGCTGGGGATTCCCCGCGCACGCCACCGTGCTCCTGGTGTTCGGGGGCTCGCAAGGCGCGCGGGCCCTGAACCGCGCGGTGGCGGCGTGGGTGGAACAGGGGCTGCCGAAGGGACTCTGCGTGCTCTGGTCCACCGGGCGCGCGCACCACGACGCGTTCAGGCACCTCGACCGGCCCGACGTGCGCGTGCTGCCATACATCGCCCCGATCGCCGAGGCGTACGCGACGGCGGACCTCGCGCTCGTGCGCGGCGGGATGATGGGGTCGAGCGAGCTCTGCGCCTGGGGCGTGCCCACGGTGATCGTGCCGCTCCCCACGGCGGCGCAGGATCACCAGACGGCGAACGCGCGCGTGCTCGAGGCGGCGGGTGCCGCCGTCCACCTCCCGGAACGCGAGCTCACCGTCGAGACGCTCACACAGGTGGTGTCGGGCCTCCTCGCCGACAAGCCCAAGCTGGGCGCGATGGCGGCCGCCGCGAAGGCGCGCGGGCGGCCCAACGCGGCGGCCGAGATCGCCGGCCACATCGGGCGCGTGCTCGACACGCCCCGACCGTGAGCTGACGGCGCACCGCGCCGCGCCCGCGGTTCCCGGCAAGACCCCCCACCTATCTTTCAGCGATGCCACTGCTCGATCCCTCCGATCCGCGCCCGATCCACTTCCAGGGGATCGGCGGTGCGGGCATGAGTGCGCTCGCCGAGCTCTGCCACCGTCGAGGCGCGCGCGTCACGGGGTGCGACCAGAGCGCGGACGCCTTCGGCGACCTCGAGGCGCTCGGCGTCACGTGCAGCAAGGGGCACGACCCGAACCATCTCGAGGGGCACCGCGCGCTCGTCGTCTCGAGCGCGATCCCGAAGGACCATCCCGAGGTGCTCCGCGCGCGTGAGCGCCGCCTCCCCGTGGTGCGCCGCGCCGAGGCGCTCGCGGAGGCGACCGCGGGCGGTGCACTCATCGCCGTGGCCGGCACACACGGCAAGAGCACCACGACCGTGATGACCACCGAGGCGCTCGCCGCCGCGGGGAAGGCGCCCACCGGCGTGGTCGGCGCGCGGGTCACGGCCTGGGGCGGGAACCTCTCGCGCGGAGGCAACGACCTCTTCGTGGTGGAAGCGGACGAGTACGACCGCTCCTTCCTGGCCCTCCATCCCACGGTCGCCGTGGTGACGAACGTCGAGGCCGACCACCTCGACATCTACCGCGACCTCGACGACATCCATCGCACCTTCGCCGAGTTCGCGGGGCGGGCGAGGTATCTGGTGCTCTGCGCCGACGACCCGGGCGCGAACGCGCTGCCGTCGCCGGCCACGGCGGAGGTGATCCGTTACGGCATCACGAGCGCCGACGCCCGGCTCGTCGCGCACGACATCCGGCACGCCGATGGGCGCACGACGTTCGCGGTCGCGTTCGACGGCGAGCCGATGGGCGAGGTGACCCTCGGGGTGCCGGGCCGCCACAACGTCCGGAACGCGCTCGCGGCGCTGGCCTGCGGCATCGGCCCGTGGGGACTCACGGTGGCGCAGATGGCGCCGGGGCTCGCCGCCTTCGTGGGCGCCGAGCGCCGCTTCCAGCGCATCGGCAGCGCGGCCGGCGTGCAAGTGGTGGACGACTACGCGCACCATCCCACCGAGGTGCGCGCGACGCTCGCCGCCGCGCGCGAGGCCTTCCCGGGGCGGCGGATCGTGGCGGCCTTCCAGCCGCACCTCTTCAGCCGCACGCGCGACTTCGCCGCCGAGTTCGGCGAGGCGCTCGCCCTGGCCGACGTGATCGCGCTCGCGGACATCTATCCGGCGCGGGAGCAGCCGATGCCGGGCGTCACGAGCGCGCTCGTCTCGGCGGCCGCGCGGAAGGCGGGGAAGGCGCCCGCGTGGGAAGGCCCGCGTGCGGCGATGGCGGAGGGGCTCGCCGGGCTCGTGCGCGCGGGCGACGTGGTGTTCACGGTGGGCGCGGGTGACATCACGCGCACCGGCCCCGAACTGCTCGCCCGGCTCGGGGCGCGCTGATGGCGCCGCGCGGCGGAGCGACGCATGGCGCGCGCGGCGCCACGGGCGCCCCGGAGCGGACGCCCCTCGTGCGCCGCCTTCGCCGCCTCAGCCTCGCCGCCGCCGCGCTCGCCGTTCTCGCCTCGCCCTGGTGGGGACGCGCGATCCTCCGGCGCATGGACTTCTTCCGCGTGCGCCGCGTGGAGATCGAGGGCGCGCGTTACGTGGCCCCCGACGAAATCGTTTCGCGGTTGAGGGTCGACACGACCGCGTCCGTCTGGGACGACGCGTCGCCCCTCGAGGCGCGGGTGCGGGAACATCCCCAGGTGCGCGACGTGCGCATCGGGCGGCGGCTCCCGGGGACCCTCGTCGTACGGGTGACGGAGAACCCGCCGGTCGCGCTGGTGAGCTCGGCGCGGGGGCTGGTGGTCACCGATGCGACGGGGGATTCGTTGCCGGTGGACCCCACACGGATCGACGTGGACCTGCCGGTGCTCGCGTCGCGGGACACGCTCCTCCTCCGGTTGCTCGGGGAGGTGCGGGCGCAGGAACCGGCCCTCTTCGCTCGGCTGAGCGAGGCGCGCCGCACCCCGCGCGGCGAGGTCGTCCTCGTCTTCCCGGAACACCGCGTGCTCGCGAGCGCCGATGTCACGGCGCAGCGGCTCGCCGACCTACGGCCGGTGGAACTCGACCTCGCGCGTCGGGCGCTGCGGGTCGCCGAACTCGACCTGCGTTTCCGCGATCAGGTGATCGCCCGACTCCCATAAGCCGCAATGAACCTCGACCGTCTCGTCGCCGGGCTCGACATCGGATCCGCCAAGACCACCGCGGTGATCGCGGAGGTCGTGGGCGACCTCCCCAAGCACCCGACGGTGAACATCCTCGGCGTGGGGCAGGCCCGCACCACGGGCCTGCGCAAGGGCGTCGTGGCCGACATCGAGGAGACCCAGCGCTCCATCTCCAAGGCGATGCACGACGCCGAGCGGATGGCGGGCGCGCAGGTGGAGAGTGTGTACGCGGGGATCGCCGGCGAGCACGTGCAGGCGATGACCTCCACCGGGATCGCCTCGGTGACCGGGAGCGAGATCACCCGGAGCGACGTGGACCGCGCCAACGCGGTCGCGCGGGCGCAGGCCATCCCGCAGGACCGCGAGCTGATCCACGCGATCCCGCAGGAGTACACGGTCGACAAGAACATCGGCATCCGCGACCCCGTCGGGATGATCGGCACCCGCCTCGAGACGGAGATGTACCTCGTCACGATCGGCTCCTCGCCGGCGATGAACCTGCGGAAGGCCGTGGAGCGCGCGAACTACAAGGTGAGCGAGCTCGTGCTCGAGCCCCTGGCGAGCGCCCTCTCGGTGCTCACCGACGACGAGAAGGAACTCGGCGTCGCGCTGGTGGAGATGGGCGCCGGCACCACTGACGTCGCCGTGTTCCACGAGGGGAAGATCCGCTACCTCGGTACCGTCGGGTACGGCGGGCTCAACGTGACGGCCGACATCGTGCACGGCATCGGCGTCACCGCCGCGGACGCGGAACGGCTCAAGGAGCAGTACGGCGCGGCCTTCGAGCCGATGGTCCCGCACGGCGAGAAGATCCGCCTGCCGAGCACGGGCGCGCAGGGGGACCGCGAGATCCCGCGCGAGCTGCTGGCCCACATCATCCACCAGCGCACGCAGGAGATCTTCGAGATCGTCCTGCGGCACGTGGAGGAGGCGGGGCTGATCAAGAAGCTCTCGGCCGGCGTGGTCGTCACGGGCGGCGCCGCGGCGCAGCCGGGCACGGCGGATCTCGCCAGCGAGGTGTTCGGCACCGGCGCCCGGCTCGGCGTGCCCGGCGAGTTCCTCGGTGGGCTCGCCGATTCCGTGCAGGCCCCGCGCTTCTCGACCGTGACCGGGCTCGTGCAGTACGGCGCGCACCGCGTGGCGATCGGGACGAGTTCGGGGAAGGGGAAGCGCCTGACGATGGGGACCGCCGCGCCCTCGATGGACCACCTCGCGGCGCGGTTCAAGACCTGGCTGCAGGACTTCTGGTGAGCCGGATCGCGCGCCGCGGCTGACCGGGGCGCGCGGGGCATCACATTTCTATTCGGCGACGGCCTGCGCGGTGGATAACGCGTTGTGTCGTCGCCGTTTCCGTTTCCCCTGCCGTTCGTCTACCCAGCATGATGGCGTGAGTGGGATCGGCTATATTGCACGCTGGCCCACCGGGCACACCGATCCGACCCGTCCCACCCGTCCTTTCGCCTGAACGATGGAGCAGCGCGCCCGATGAGCATCTTCGAGTTCGAGGAGAACGCTTCCCAGTCCGCCCGGATGAAGGTCGTGGGCGTCGGCGGGGGCGGTGGCAACGCCGTCAACCGCATGATCGAGGAGCACCTCGAGGGCGTCGAGTTCATCTCCGTCAACACGGATGCGCAGGCGCTCCTGGCCTCCAAGTCGGACGTCAAGATCCAGATCGGCAAGAAGCTCACGCGGGGCCTCGGCGCCGGCGCCCGACCCGAGATCGGGCGTCAGGCGATCGAGGAGAACCGCGACGAGGTGGCGCGCACGCTGAGCGGCGCCGACCTCGTGTTCGTGACCTGCGGCATGGGGGGCGGCACCGGCACCGGTGCGGCGCCGATCATCTGCGAGCTGGCCAAGAGCGCCGGTGCCCTCACCGTGGGGATCGTCACCAAGCCCTTCCTCTTCGAGGGCCGCAAGCGCATGCGTCAGGCCGACGAGGGGATCGCCGAGATGGCGAAGCACGTGGACACGATGATCGTCGTGCCCAACGAGCGGCTGCTCGCGGTGGTCGGGAAGGGGATCCCCTTCCAGGACGCGCTCAAGAAGGCCGACGAGGTCCTCCTGCAGGCGACCGGCGGCATCTCGTCGATCATCACCAAGGCGGGCATCGTGAACGTCGACTTCGCCGACGTCCGGACGGTGATGAAGGACGGCGGCTCGGCCATCATGGGCACCGGCATCGGCCGCGGCGACGACCGCGCGGTGGACGCGGCCAA
>JAOUHR010000165.1 GCA_029884515.1 Gemmatimonadota bacterium | reverse complement strand
CGCCAGCTCCCTCGTCGCGTGCGCGCTCTCGATCGCGACCGGTGCGGTGGGGGCGCAGGAGCCGGTGCCCTCGCAGGGCGTGCGCATCGGCCTCACGTACGCCTCGGGCACGCGCCCCGGGCTCTACATCCTGCCCTTCCGCGGGCCCGACGCCGACTCGATCCGGGCGCTCATCGCGCGCGACCTCGACTTCGGTGACCGCATCACGGTGATCGCCCCAGACTCGGGTGCACCGCCGACGGGCAAGCTCAACTACCAGCTCTACGGTCGCCTCGGGGCTGCCGCGGTCCTGCAGGTGACGCCGACGTCGAGTGGCGCCCTGCACATCGTGCTCCACGAGGTCGGCCCCGGGCGCGTGCTCCAGACGGCCGAGCTGACGCCCAAGGGCGCCCCGCTCTCGGCGGAGTGGCGGCTCTCCGTGCACGCCATCTCCGACGAGATCGAGCGGTGGGTGACCGGCGCCGCGGGCGTCGCGGCGACGCGCATCCTCTTTGTGCGCGAGGGCACGCTCTGGCAGGTCGACTCGGACGGCGCCAACGTGCAGCGCGTCCCCGGCATCGCCTCGGGCTACGACGCGTCGTGGGACCCCTCCGGCAAGCGCATCGCCTACTACGAGATGCTCGACGACGGGACCCATGTGGTGCTCCGCGACCTCGAGACCGGGGGCACGCGGCGTGTGTCGGGCGGGTCGGGCACGAACATCTCGCCCACGTTCTCGCCAGACGGCAGGACACTCGTGTTCGCCTCGGGCGAGGATGAGGTCGAACTGTACTCGGTGCCGGCGGACGGTCGCGAGCGGCCGGTGCGCATCACGGTGGGGGGCTTCACGAACTCGCAGCCCACGTACTCTCCCGACGGTCGACGCATCGCGTTCACCACGTCGCGCTTGGGGCACCCCGAGATATATATTACGGATGCTGATGGCACGAACGCCGAACTCCTGACCACGTCAGGCTTTGGCGACCAGTTGTACCGGGCGGATCCCGCGTGGTCCCCCGATGGCCGGTTCGTGGCCTTTTCGACGCAGATCGAGGGGCGGTTCCAGGTCGCGACCATCAGCCTGCGGGACCGGAGCGTGAAGCAGCAGACGGTCGACGGTATCAACGAACAGCCTGCATGGGCGCCCGATGCACGGCATCTCGTCTTCACCTCCTCGCGCAGTGGCAGCAGGCAGTTGTGGGTGTTGGACACCGAATCCGGGCGAATGCGACAGCTGACGCGCGGGACGGCTTCTCGAATGGCGGCGTGGTCGCCTCGGCTTCTCATCTCGCGCTGAGTGGCGCGATGCTCTTCTTCCCTTCCAATCTTCAGAGGACCAGTATGAACTACCCCACCCGTTTCCTCGCGCCACTGGCGCTCGCCGTCGCGTTCTCCGCGGCGTGCAGCCGGCCCGCGCCGCCGCCGCCGGCGCCGGTGCCGACCGTGAACCAGGACTCGATCGACGCCGCCGCCCGCGCCCGCGCCGCGGCCGCCGAGCGTGCCCGCGCCGACTCGATCGCCCGCGCCGAGGCAACCCGTCGTGCCGCTGAGGAAGCGGCCCGCGCCGCGGCTGCCGAGCGTGAACGTGCCGCGATGGCCGCCGCCCGTGCCGCCTTCGCCACGATGATCTACTTCGACTACGACAAGTCGGATCTCAAGCCCGAGGCGCGGACCGCTCTGATGGCCAAGGTTCCGTTGCTCCAGGCGAACGCGAACGTCCGCATCCGGATCGCCGGCCACACCGACGATCGCGGGTCGGACGCCTACAACGTCGCGCTCGGCCAGCGCCGCGCCGCGGCCGCGAAGCGCTTCCTGGTGGACCAGGGCATCGACGCCGGCCGCATCGACGTCGTGAGCTTCGGCGAGGATCGCCCGGTCGCGATGGGGACCGGCGAGGAGAACTGGTCGAAGAACCGTCGTGACGAGTTCGAGATCATCGTGGGCGGGGAGAACCTCCGCCTCCCGTGATCGCTTCACGAAGCATTCGTGCGCTGTGCGCGCCGGTCGTCATCCTGACGGCCGGCGCGTGCTTCGCCACGCGCGGCGACGTGCGGGTCCTGCAGTCGGACCTGCAGGTCGTGCGCGGTGACCTGCACGCCACCCGTGGGGAGCTGCTCGCCCGAGACTCGGCGTTCGCGCGCGCCCTGGCCGACGTCGCGGCGAGCCTGGCCGTCATCGACGACACCGTGCGCTCGATGCACGCGACCACCATGCGCCTGCGTGGCGACGTGCGCGAGGACCTCCAGTCGATCCGCCAGCAGTTGATCACCATCCAGGAGCGCACGGGCGAGTCGTCCCGCCGCATCCAGGAGCTGCGGGCACAGCTGGAGTCCGACGCGGCGGACCGGGCCGCGGCTGACATGGGCGCGCGGGACACGACCAAGCCACCGGCGAACGCCAGGCCGCCCGTCGCGGGGGCCGGCAACGCGCCGGCCAATCCCGCCGGCGCCGTGACGAACGCTCCTGCCGGGCCGGGACCGGCGCAGTTGTATCAGCTCGGACAGGACCAGTTCCGCCGCGGGAGCGCGGGCTCGGCCCGCGCGGCCTACACCCAGTTGCTGACCCAGTATCCGACCTCCGACCTCGCGCCCGACGCGCTCTATGGCGTCGCCGAGACCTGGGCGTCGGAGGGCAACAACGTGTCGGCCGATTCCGTCTACGCGCTGGTCGTGGAACGCTACCCGAAGTCGCAGCGCGCGCCCACGGCGCTCTACAAGCGCGCCACCGCGCTCCGCGTCGTCGGCCAGACCGAGCAGGCGCGCGCGCTCTTCCAGCAGATCGTCGACAAGTATCCCAAGTCCGACGCCGCACTCCTCGCCGAGGGGTTCCTCGGCGCCCGGCGCCCGTAAGCACGCGTCGCCGGCGATGCCGGCCTCGGGATCCGCGATGAGAGACGACGGACCGACGGGCGAGATGCCATTCCTGGAGCACCTGGAGGAGCTGCGGTACCGGCTCCTCTGGAGCCTCGGGGCCCTCATGGTCGCGATGATGGTCGCGTTCGCGGTCGTGCTCCGGCCGAGCCTCGACGTCATCGGGTTCCTCGCTGAGCCGGTGCTCCCGTTCCTGCCCAGCGGGAAGCTCATCTTCACGCACCCGGCGGACCCGATCACGATCAGCCTCAAGGTCGCCTTCGGTGTCGGCATCGTCCTCTCCTCGCCGGTCATCGGCTACCATGTGTGGCGCTTCCTCTCGCCGGCCCTGCACAAGCACGAGAAACGGGTCATGGTGCCGGTGCTCGTCTCGGCGGCCATCCTGTTCGGGAGCGGGGTATACGTCGGGTGGCGATGGGTGCTCCCGGTGATGCTCGACGTGCTGTTCTCGATCCAGTCTGCGTCGCTCCAGCAGATGATCACGGCAGCCGACTACTTCTCGTTCATGGTGACCACCTGCCTGGCCTTCGGCGCGGCCTCGCAGTTGCCGATCGTCGTGTTCGCGCTGACCGCGCTGGGGATCCTCACGCCGCGCGCGATGTCGAAGTTCCGGCGCCATGCCATGGTGGGGAGCGTGCTCGTCTCCGCCGTCGTCACCCCGGGCGACCTGATCGTGATGACCGCCCTGCTCGCGCTGCCGATGTACGGCCTGTACGAGCTGAGCATCATCGTGTCGTGGTTCACCTACCGGGCACGGGAGAAACGCCTGCGCAACGCGGCGGCCGAGTCGATCGGCGGGGCGTCGGCGTGAGGCACGGGCCGTGGCGCCGCGCCGCGGCTCCCCTGTTCGCGCTCTGCCTGCTGCTGGCCGCCGGTCTCCCCGCGGCCGTCTCGGCGCAGAGGCCGCGCCCCGCGCCGCAGCCCGCGGCGCCGCGTCCGCCGGGCCAGGATCCATCCGGCCGTCTGGGGGATCCTCGTCGCGCCAACCCCGACTCGGCGGCCACGCGCGTGCAGCTCGTGGACTGGGCGCCCGACGACTCGGTGATGCGCGCGCTCCTCGCACGGCAGGGATACACGGTGGTCCGTTACCAGGCGCGCGAGGCGGGATTCGCCACGGTCGGCCGCACGATGACGCTCGTGGGCACCGACAGCGCGCGCGCGGCCGTGCAGCGCGATTCCACGCTGCTCGTCGCCGACTCCATCCAGTTCAACGACAGCACCCAGGTGATCTCGGCGCACGGCGACACGATCGTCATGCGCGACCCGGGGCGCGGGGACGACGTGGTCGGCCGCACCCTGATGACGTACGACCTCGAGCGACGCGAGGGCCGGACGCGCGACTTCAGCACCATCGCGAACTCAGGCGCCGATTGGCGCGTGGCGGCGCACCGGGCGACCTTCGAGACCGACTCTGCGGGCGGGACCTCGACGGTGTACGGGCGTGATGGCCTCATCACCTCCTGCCTCGATTCCGTCCCGCACTACCACTTCCTCGCGAAGGAGCTCAAGCGTGTCGGGGGCAGCGTGATCGTCGCGCGGCCGGCGATCCTCTATGTGCAGGGCGTCCCCGTGATGTGGCTGCCGTTCATCTTCCAGGACATCCGCGAAGGCCGGCGCTCCGGCATGCTGACCCCGCGCGTCGGGTTCGCCGAACTCGTCCGCAACAGCCCGACGTATCGCCGCACGGCGGAGAATCTCGGCTACTATTTCGCGATCTCCGACTACGTGGACGCCCAGATCGCGCTCGACTGGCGGTCGAGCGCGCGGTCCACGGCCCAGGATCCTGGCTGGACGCGGCTCAACGGCGAGGTGCGCTACCGCTGGCTCGACCGCTTCATCACGGGGTCGATCGCCCTCTCCCAGAGCAACCTCAGTTCCGGGAGCCGCAACACCGCGGTCAGCCTGACGCACAACCAGGAGTTCTCCTCGCGCACGCGGCTCACCACGAACCTCAACTACGTGACGAGCACGCAGGTGCAGCGGCAGACGATCATCAACCCGCTCGCCGCCGTCGCGACGATCGCCTCACAGCTCAATGTCGTGCGCTCGCAGGGCCCGTTCAGCATCAACGTGGGCGGCACCCGGCGCCAGTATCCCGGCCGCGACCAGGTGGACCAGGACTTCCCGTCGCTCAACATCGCCTCCAAACCGCTCGAGATCGGGAACTGGTTCGTCTCGTCGCCGAGCTTCCAGTTCGCCTCGCGGCAGAGCCTCAACCTCGATGCCGCCGGGGACTTCGCGTGGCGGTACACGGACGTCGGCGGCGTCCTCGATTCCACGCGGCTCAAGCGTGACACGCGTGCGACGACGTTCGCCCTCGGGACCCCGTTCAAGATCTTCGACTTCCAGGTGCAGAGCGGCTTCCGATTCAGCGAGAACCTGAACGACTTCCCCGAGATCCGTACCATCGTGGACCCCGTGGACACCACCAAGCGCGTGGACCGCGTGTACCAGCGGACCTTCCTCTCCACCGCGGATTTCGACGTCTCGATCGGCCTGCCGCAGTTCCTGCAGGGCACCTGGAACGTCTCGCCGAGCATCACGGCGTCGAACGTGGATCCGTCCGGGTACCTCGTGCGCAGCGAGCGCACGGGAGGGGCGTG
>JAOUHR010000164.1 GCA_029884515.1 Gemmatimonadota bacterium | reverse complement strand
GGTTGCTACCAGGGCCTGATCGACGAACTCGACCAGCGAACGGGTCTCCGCCGCGACATCATGCCTTGGCCGGCGATGAACCTCACCGAGCGCACCGACAGCACGCGCTACCGGTTCAACTGGTCGGCGCCGATCCTCGTGTCGCAGCACGACCCGAACGTGATCTACCACGGCGGGAACGTGCTCTTCCGCACGAGCGACCGCGGCACCAGCTGGCGCCCGATCTCGGGCGACCTCACCCGCAACGACCGCGCGCGCCAGGGCTGGGGCGGCGGACCGATCACGAATGAGGGCGCGGGCGGCGAGGTCTACGGCACCATCATCGCGATTCACGAGTCGCCGCACGATGCGCGCACACTCTATGTGGGCACCGACGACGGGCTCCTTCAGCTCACGCGCGATGGCGGCACCACCTGGGCCAATGTCACGCCAGCGGGTGCGGGGGATGGCGCGGTGAACGAGATCGAGGTGTCGCCGTTCGATCCCGCCACCGTCTACATCGCCCTCCGCAAGGATCGCGTCGGCGACCCGGCGCCCTACATCTATCGCTCCACCGACTACGGCCGCAGCTGGACCAAGCTGGTGGACGGCCTGCGCAGCGGTGAACCCGCGCGAGTGGTGCGCGAGGATCCTGCGCGGCGTGGCCTGCTCTACGCCGGCACCGAGACCGGCGCCTGGTTCTCCGTGGACGCGGGTGCGCATTGGATCGCATTCCAGGGGATGCCTGCGGTGCCGGTCACCGACCTCGCCGTGCGCCACGGCGACCTCATCGCCTCCACCGAGGGGCGCGCCTTCTGGATCCTCGACGACCTCACGCCGCTCCGCGAACAGAACGCGGAGGTGGCGCGCGCGACCGCATACCTCTTCACGCCGCGCCCGGCGATCCTGGCGAGTGGCGGAGGCGGGTTCGGCGGTGGCAACGCGTCACGCGTGGGCCGTAATCCACCCTCCGGTGGCGTGGTGCAGTTCCGCCTGGCCGCCGCACCGGACTCCGCCACCACGCTCACGCTCGAGTTCCTCGACGCCAAGGGCGCGGTCGTGCGCACCTACACGAACCGCCCACCCGCGCGCGGCGGCGCCGAGTCGGGCGGCGAGGGCGGCGGCCCGGGCGGCGGCCCGGGCGGTGGCGGCGGCACGCGACTCAACCCGAAGGCGGGGCTCAACACCTTCGCGTGGGACCTGCGTCGCGATGGGCCGACCTCGCTGCCGAACATCGTGCTGTTCGGTGCGCCGGGGAACGGCGGGGCGAAGGTGCTCCCGGGTCGCTACCAGGCGCGCCTCACGCTCGGCGACCTGGTGCAGACGCAGCCGATCGAGGTGCGCCTCGACCCGCGGCTGGATCCGATCCCGGTGGCAGTGCTGGCGGAGCGCGACTCCATCGCGAACCTGCTCGTCAGCCGCATCAGCGAGATCCACGACGCGGTCAACCAGCTGCGCGACCTGAAGTCGCAGGTGACGGGCATCGTCTCGCGCACCACCACGGAACCGCTCGCCGACTCCATCGCCGCGTCCGGACGTGCGCTCACCGGCAAGCTCGACAAGTTCGATCCACGACTCACCACAAAGGCCCAGAACGGCCAGGACATCATCAACTTCGCCAACGGCATCAACGGGCAGTACGGATTCCTGCTCGGACAGGTCGAGGGCAACCCCGGGATCACCGAGCCGGTGAAGGCGCGGCTCCGGGAGCTCGAGCAGACGTGGTCCGCGATGCGAAGGGAACTCGACACCCTCGTGATCGATGACGTCGGCGCCTTCAACCGGCTGCTCGAGCGCGCGAACGTGCCGGGCGTGATCGTCACCAAGCCCAAGGCGCCCAGGGTGATCATGTAGGCGCCGTCGCGGGGCGCCCCCGCGCCGTCAGCCGATCGCGGCCTCGATCTTCTCGATGCCGACCTTGAGGTCGGCACGCGTCATCACGAGCGGCGGCAGGAGCCGCAGCGTGTGGTCGCCCGCGGAGACGAGGAGCAGCCCCTGCTCCATCGCGCGCGCGACCACGTCCTTCGCGAGGTCGGTCACGTCCACGCCCCACATGAAACCACGGCCGCGCACGGCGCGTACCTTCGGTGAGCGCTGCTTCACCTTGAGCAGCTGCTCGCCGAGCCACTTCCCTTCCTTGGCCACGTGGGCAAGGAGCTTGGGATCGTGCAGGCGGTCGAACACGTGGTTGGCGACGTGCGCCACCAGCGGACCGCCGCCGAACGTGGTGCCATGGTCGCCCGGCTGCATCGCATCGGCGACGCGCTGCGTCATGAGCACCGCGCCCATCGGCAGGCCGCCCGCCATCGGCTTCGCCACCGTGAGCAGGTCGGGCACGATCCCGAACTGCTCGTAGGCGAAGAAGGTGCCCGTGCGTCCGTAGCCGCACTGGATCTCGTCCAGGATGAGCAGGACGTTCCGTTCGTTGGTGAGCGCGCGCAGTTCGCGCACGAACGTCGTGTCGAGTACGCGCATGCCGCCCTCGCCCTGCACCGGCTCGATGATCACGGCGCACGTCGCCGCATCGGAGAGCACCTTCGAGAGTTCGGTGAGGTCGCGCTCATGGATGTGGATGCCGCCGGCGAGCGGGCGGAAGGGGTTGCGGTACTGCGGCCGGTCCGTTGCGGCCACCGTGCCGAAGAGCCGGCCGTGGAAGGCGCCCCTGAGCGCGATGATCTCGTGCTTGGCCACGCCTCCCGCGAGCTTCCCCCACTTGCGCGCGATCTTGAACGCGCCCTCGTTCGCCTCGGCGCCCGAGTTGCAGAAGAAGACGCGGTCGGCGAACGACGCCGCCGCGAGCTTGTCCGCCAGGCGCTCGCCCGGCTCGGTGCGGTAGAGGTTGGAGACGTGCACCAGCCCGGTGTCGAGCGCCTCCAGCATCGCGGCGCGGATCCCGGCATCGCCATAGCCGAGCGCATTCACGGCGATCCCGGCGGCGAAGTCGAGCCAGGCGCGGCCGGCGGCATCGTAGAGCCGCACGCCCTCGGCGCGCACGAACTCCATCGGCGCGCGACGGTAGAGGCCGAGCAGGGCGTCGGTGATCGGATCGGCTGCTGCGGTCATGCAAGGTCCCGGGAAGGATTGGGTGCGAGCGAGATGATGGTGCCGACCGCCGGGTCGGCGATGCCGGCGAGCGAGGCGATGCGCACGCGACGGACCCCGTTGCGGAGCGCCGCCACCGCGGCCTCGAGCTTGGCGCGCATGCCGCCCTGCACGACGCCCCGCGCGATGAGCACCGTGACTGCGGAAGAATCGATGCCGGTGAGCGTCGCACCATTCTCGAGCACGCCAGGCACGTCGGCGACGAAGAGCAGCTCGTCGGCGCCAAGGCCCGCGGCGATCGCGGCCGCCGCGTCGTCGCCGTTCACGTTGAGCCCGGCGCCTGTCTCGGCATCGCGTTCGCGCGCGAGCGGGGACACCACGGGGAGCCATCCGCCGTTCAGCAGGTCGGCGACAAGCGTCGCGTCGGCGAACACGTCGCCGCCCACGCGGCCGAGGCTCTCGTCGGTGACGCGCGCGGTGAGCAGGTCGCCGTCCTCGCCGCTCACCCCGACGGCCCGGACGCCGACCGCGATGAGGCGCGCGACGAGGCGCTTGTTCACGAGTCCGGAGAGCACCATGCGCACGAGGTCGAGGTCGCTCGCGCTCGTGACGCGCCGGCCTCCGACGAACGTCGGATCCACGCCCAGGCGGCGCTGCAGCATGCTCACCTCGTCGCCGCCGCCGTGCACTACCACGATCCGGGCACCGGGGATCGCCGCACCCGACTTGATGGAATCGAACAGCCCGGCGTCCCCCTGCACGCGCCCGCCGATCTTCACCACACGGATGAAGACGTCCGCACTCCGGCGCGACGCGGCATGCGCCTGCTCCGGCGTGCGCACACGCACGGCGGAGTGCGGCGGGTCGGTCTTCCGGCGGCCGCCGCTCATGCGCGCAGCCCCAGCCCTTCGTCGAGTCCAAGCATCAGGTTCGCGTTCTGCATCGCCTGTCCGGCCGCTCCCTTCACGAGGTTGTCGATCGCGCTGAACACCTGGAGCGTCGGCGTCCGCACACCTTCCACGGTCCGTACGGTGATGCGCGCGACGTTCCGGTGCTGAACCTGCCGCAGTTCGGGGAGTTCGTCCGTGACCTCGATGAATCGCTCGCCGGCGAACCGGTCCCGCCAGAGCCCCATGGGGTCGGCGAGCGGTGCGGCGAGCGGAACCGTGATCGTGGCCAGGATCCCCCGGGCGATGGGGAGAAGATGCGGCGTGAAGAGCAGGTCCGCATCGGCCCGCAGTTCCGTGGCCAGCGCGCGCATCTCCTTCAGGTGCCGGTGCGCACCACCCACACCGTACGCGCGGAAGTTCTCCGTGATCTCGCCGAACAGGAGGTCGAGGCGCGGCGAAAGGCCGGCGCCGGTCACGCCACTGGCCGCGCTGATGTCGATCCGGGCGCCCTTGGCGACATGCCCGCCTTCGAGTAGCGGGAGCAGTCCGAGCAGCGCCGCCGTGGGATAGCAGCCGGGGTTCGCCACGAGGTCCGCGCTGCGCACGGCGTCGCGCCGGAGCTCGGTGAGGCCGTAGGGGATTCCGTCGCTGGCCCCGTTCCCGATGCGGTGGTCGGACGAGAGATCCACGACCTTCGCGCCCGCGGCGCGCGCACGTGCGACCCACTCGGAGCTCGCGCCGTGCGGGAGGGCCGAGAAGACGAGTGCGGCGTCGCCAAGGCGGACATCGTCGGTCGCCCGGAACGTGACGGACCCGCCGAGCGGCAACGCAGCCGTCTCACCTCGCTGGGAGTTCGCCGCGGCGAACGCGAGGGAGAGTCCGGGATGCGCCTGGATGATGGCGCAGAGCTCGCGCCCCGCGTACCCGGAGGCGCCGAGGACGCCGACTGGAATCTTATGCACGATTAATGCATACTAATGCCAAGCGTCGTTGTCAACGCATTCCTTTGCCCGGCCTCCCGGCCGTGCTAGACTCTGACAACCCGGAGAGCACCAGTGACGGCCAGCAAGCGCGACCGCCAGCACGCCATCCTCGAGCTGATCGGCACCCGAGAGATCGGGAGTCAGGAGGAACTCCGGCAGTTGCTCGCCAAGCGCGGCTGGGAGGTCACGCAGTCCACCCTCTCGCGTGACCTGCGCGACCTGCGCATCGCCCGCGTGCCAACGGGCCAGGGCGTCCGGTACGTCGTGAGCGAGAGCGCGGGCGAGGACGCCTCCCGCGCCCCGCTCGCGGCCATTCTGCCCCAGCTCTTCGTCCGCCTCGAGGGCGTCAGCCACATGATCGTCCTCAAGACCGTCATCGGCGGCGCCCAGACAGTCGCCTCCGCCATCGATCGCGAGTCCAGCACCGACATCCTCGGCACCATCGCCGGTGACGACACCATCCTCATGGTCTGCCGCAGCGAGGCGGCCCGCGAGCGCGTCGCGCGGCGCCTCGCCTCCCTCGGGAAGCGCGCCACGTGACCCCGGCCCGCCTCGAATTTGGCTTCGCA
>JAOUHR010000163.1 GCA_029884515.1 Gemmatimonadota bacterium | reverse complement strand
CCGCAGCGGGGCGCAGGTGAATGCCGTCTACGTGTGCGGGGGAGGCGCGCGGGTTCCGGGGCTGCTCGACGTGATGGCCGAACGGCTCCGGCTCCACGTGAAACCGGCGAGTCCACTGGCGAACCTGGTCGTGCGTGACGGCGCTTTCGAGTCGTTCGTCACAGACGAGGTGGCGCCCCTCATGATGCTGCCCATCGGTCTGGCGCTTCGCCAGCCCGCCTGACCGTCCCAGGACGCCCTGATGATCGAGATCAATCTCCTCCCCGGAGCGCGAAAGAAGACGCGGTCGGCCGGTGCATCGGCGATCGACGTCCGCGCGATGTTGGGCTCGCTCGGCGAGCGGTTCAAGGATCCCTGGCTCGGCGTCGCCGTGGGTGGGGTCGCCGTGGGCCTCGCCGCCGTGGGCGCGATGTGGGTGTTCCAGGGCCGCGCCGAGACGGCGCTGCTGGAGCAGGAGCGCACCGCGGTGCAGGACAGCACGCGGTTCGACAATGTGGTGAAGCAGACGCGCGCCGCCGAGGCGCAGCGTGACTCGATCATGCGGCAGATGACCATCATCGCCGCGCTGGATGGGGAGCGCTTCGTCTGGGCGCACGTGCTCGACGAGATCTCGCGGGCGCTCCCGACCTATACCTGGCTCCGCTCGGTCGCCCAGTCGAACGCCGCGACGACGGTCTCCCCGGAGGCAGTGGCGGCCGGCACCGCGCCCAAGCTCGGTGTGCGGGTCATCGGCTACACCGTGAACATCCAGGCGCTGACGATCTTCATGCAGCAGCTCGAGGCGTCGCTCTTCTTCGAGAACGTGACGCTTGCCGTTTCCCAGCTCGCGTCGGTCGAGGGCAAGCAGGTCACCGAATTCACGCTCGAGATGAACTATTCGAAGCCGCCCGCCTCGGCGATCCGCACCGTTCCCCTGACCATCGCGGTGAGGTAACCCATGGCCGGCATGCCTACCAACCAGCGGGACCAGGCGATGCTCGCCGTGGCGGTGTTCGCCATCATCGGCGCGGCAGCGTACTGGAACTGGGTCTATTCGCCGAAGAACGACCAGCTCGACGCGACGCGCGCGCACATCGAGACACTCGACGCCTCGAACCAGCGGGCGAAGGCGATCATGGCGCGCGGTTCCGTGCAGCAGTTGCAGGAGGAGGCGAAGCGCCTGCAGTCGAACCTGGACCTCATGCGCACGCTGATCCCCACCGGGAACGAGGTGCCGGAGTTGCTCAACCAGATCCTCGGCGCGGCCCGCCGCGTGGGGCTCGAGTTCTCCGACTTCGCGCCCAGCGCCACCGTGCAGGGTGAGTCGTTCGACACCTACCGGTTCCGGATGTCCATGCAGGGCGACTTCCACCAGATCGGCGAGCTCCTGTCCGCCATCGGGTCGTTGCGGCGCGTGATCGTGCCGGCGAACCTCGCCCTCACGGCGTCCAACTCGGCGGCGGCGCGCACCTCACGGCCCGACGAACGGATCCTCACCGCGACGTTCGACATCCAGACCTACGTGGTGCGCACGACCACCGGGGAGGACAAGTGATGCGCCGCCTCGCCTGGTCCCTGCTCGCCCTCGTCGCGACCGGTGTGGTCGCGGAGGCGCAGACCACCGTGGAGCCGCCGCCGGTGGTCCCGACGCGCGAGTTCCCGACCGACTCGCTCGGCCGCCTGATCTTCTCGCGGGAGGCCTACAACTACCCGCGCGGCGGGCGCCGCGATCCCTTCGCGTCGCTGATCGCGACGGGCGACATCCGCCCGATCTTCGAGGACCTGACCGTCACCGGGATCCTGGTGGACCCGACCGGGCGGAACTCGCAGGCGATCCTGAAGGACATCTCCACCAACGAGATCTACAAGGCGCGGGTGGGGTCGGTGTTCGGCCGGATCCGGGTGACGGCGATCCGGGAAGGGGAGGTCGCAGTGTCCATCGATGAATTCGGATTCCCGCGCCAGGAAGTCCTGACGCAAATCAAGCCCAGCCCTGCAACGAGGAAGCCATGAGGCGACACCGGACGCTGGCCGCACTCGCGGCCGGCACACTTCTCATCGGCGCCGCGAGCGCCTCCGCCGCCCCGGCACCGCGTGGTGACGCGGCCGCCGTCACGGCGGTGCGCGTGGTCCCGGGTGCCGGGCGAGCCGACGTGGTGCTCTCGTTCGAGGGCGCCGTCGACATCAGCGACTTCACGCTCGAGTCGCCGCACCGGATCGTCGTGGACATCCGCGGCGCGACGATGCAGCTCCGCGCCCCGATCTACGACCGGGTGCCGCGCGCCGGCATCCTCAACGTCCGCATCGGCCAGTTCCAGGAAGAGGTCGTGCGGATGGTGCTCGACCTCGACGCGGCGCGCGAGTACAGCATCGTGCGCGGCGACGGCGAACTGCGCGTGAGCGTGGTGGGGCCGGATGCGTTCGCGCCCTGGTCGGCCGGGGCGGCCGCGGTGGCGATGGACGCGCCGTTCGCGCTCGAGCCGGTGGCGCCCGTCGCCCCCGTGGAGCGGGCGGGCCTGCCGCTCGCGCTCACCCCGACCGCCCGCGCTGAACAGCGCGCCTTCGTCGCGCAGCAGTCGGCCGAGCCGCGCATCACGGTTTCCTTCTATGCGACGCCGATCGCGGAAGTGATCGCGCTCTTCTCGTCGTTCTCGCAGCGCACGATCATCACCGGCTCGACGGTCACCGGCAACGTCACGGCCGAGATCCCCGGCCAGCCGTGGGACGTCGCGCTCCAGAAGATCCTGCAGGCCCAGGGGCTCTCGGCGATCGAGGACTCGACGGGCATCATCACGATCGATTCCTACAGGAACCTCGCGGCCCGCGTGGCCGCCGAGCCGCTCGTCACCCAGCTGGTGCGCGTGAACTATGCGAAGGCCGCCGAGCTCGCGAACACCATCCGGGCGCTGATCGCGTCCTGCTCGACCGGATCGGTCGGCGGCGGCGACGCCGCCGCTCCGCCGCCGGACGCCGCTGGCGGGGCACCAACACCGGAGGCCACTCCCAGCACCACGAGCTGCGGTCGCGGGACGGTTGCCGCGGACGAGAAGACCAACTCGCTGCTGATCACGGAATCGGTCTCGCGGCTGCCCGAGGTCGTCAGCTACCTGAAGGACCTCGATGTGCGCACGCCGCAGGTCGCGATCCGCGCC
Organism: Gemmatimonadota bacterium; assembly: GCA_029884515.1. Taxonomy (GTDB): domain Bacteria; phylum Gemmatimonadota; class Gemmatimonadetes; order Gemmatimonadales; family Gemmatimonadaceae; genus Pseudogemmatithrix. The sequence goes on along the minus strand of JAOUHR010000163.1, from coordinate 2,348 downwards.
AAGATCATCTCGGTGGACCGCACCGCGACGGAGGAGCTCGGCCTGAGCTATGACGTCGGCAGCGCGAGCACCTACAGCAACGCCCTCATCCCGCGCGGCACGCCGGGCCAGTTCACCGTGAACCTCGGCGGCGACGCGTTTGCCGGGGTGGCCAATGCCAGCCGCCTCTACGGCAGCTCGTCGGCCCTCTCGCTGATCTTCAACACGGCGATCCGCGGCTACAACTTCGCGGCGTTCGTCGACGCGCTGAGCTCGCAGCAGATCTCGGACGTGCAGGCGGAGCCCAGCACCACCACGATCGACAACCGGAAGGCCACGCTCTTCGCGGGCACCGAGATCGCGTTCCTGCTCACGCCGCCGGCCATCCCGGGGCAGATCCAGGCCATCGCGCCGCAGATCCAGCGGCAGAAGGTCGGCATCACGCTCGAGGTGACGCCGCACGTGACGGCCAACCGGCAGATCTCGATGGAGATCAGCGCCACGCAGCAGTCGCTGATCTCGATCACCCAGGCGGGCCCGAGCATCAACGAGCGCAATGCGGTCAACGAGGTGCTCGTGGGTGACGGGGAGACCGCGGTGATCGCGGGACTCACCCAGACCCAGGTGACCAAGACGCGCAGCGGCATCCCGTACCTGATGAACATCCCGTACATCGGGCGGCTCTTCAGCCAGACGAGCACCGAGGAGCGCAAGCAGGACCTGCTCATCCTGGTGACGCCGCACATCGTGGACGAAGGCGAAGTGGTCGGCACGCCGCGGCCCTAGCGCCCGGCACGGCGGACGCCGGCGACGGCGAGCGAGGCGGACGGCAGCGTATGTTTCTGCCGTCCGCCTTCGCTTTTCCATGGCACGCACCTCCCGCTCTCCACCGCTCCACATGGCTCGCATCACGTTCCACACCGCCGGAGAGTCGCACGGCCCCGCGCTGGTCGCGCTCGTCGAGGGCGTGCCCGCCGGGCTGCCCCTGCTGGCCGCCGACGTGGACGTCGAGCTCGCGCGCCGCCAGCAGGGCTACGGGCGCGGGCGCCGGATGCAGATCGAGCAGGACCGCGTGGAGTTCCTCGGCGGCGTGCGCGCCGGCGAGACGATCGGTGCGCCGATCGCGATGCTCATCCGCAATCGCGACTGGAGGAACTGGGAGGCCATCATGGATCCCGCGCCCCGCCCGGAGGACGACACGCCGGAGGGCCGCAAGCGGCAGGTGACCCGCGTGCGGCCCGGGCACGCCGACCTCACGGGCCTGCTCAAGTTCGACCGCGAGGACGCGCGCGACATCCTCGAGCGCGCCTCCGCGCGCGAGACCACCGCGCGGGTCGCCGCCGGCGCCGTGGCGCGGCGGCTGCTGGCCGAGTTCGGCGTTCGCGTGGGGAGCCACCTCGTGCACCTGGGGGGCGTGGATGCGCACGCGCCCTCGCCGCTGCCCGCGGACATCAACACCGCCGCCGACACCTCGCCGCTCCGTTGCTTGGATCCGGATGCCGAGCAGAGGATGGTGGAGCGCATCGACGCGGCCAAGCGCGAGGGGAACACGCTCGGCGGCATCTGCGAGGTGGTGGTGGACGGCCTCCCCGTGGGGCTCGGCGCGCACGTGGCCTGGGACCGGAAGCTCGACGGGCGATTGGCCGCCGCGATCTGCTCGATCCCCGCCGTGAAGGGCGTGGAGATGGGGCTCGGGTTCGAGGCCGCTCGCCGCGCCGGCGCCGATGTGCACGATGAGATCGAGCCCGCGCCGGGGAGCCCGCGCACGGGCAACGTGCGTCGCCGGACCAATCGCGCCGGCGGCCTCGAGGGCGGGATGACCACCGGCGAGCCCCTCGTGCTCCGCGTGGCGATGAAGCCGATCTCCACCCTCATGCGCCCGCTCGACACCGTCGATGCGCGCACGGGCGCCAAGGCCGAGGCCGCCGCCGAACGGAGCGACGTGACCGCCGTGCCGGCGATGGGCGTGATCGCCGAGGCGATGGCGGCGCTCGTGCTCGCGGACGCGTTCGTCGAGAAGTTCGGCGGCGACTCGCTCGGGGAACTCCGGCGGAACCACGACGGCTACCTGGCGCGCATCGCCGCGCGGCTCGGCTGAGGGAGGTCCCACGGCGACGACTGTGGGCGGCGTGGTGCTCCTCGGCTTGCCGGGCGCGGGCAAGAGCACCGTGGGTGCGCTGCTCGCCGAGCGGCTCGACTGGTCGTTCGTCGACCTCGACACGGTGATCGAGGCGGAGGCGGGCCGGGCGATCGTCGAGATCTTCGCGCAGGAGGGTGAGCCGGGATTCCGGGCGCGCGAGCACGCGGCGACCGTCACGCTGGCCACCGAGACGGCGCGTGCAGGGCGGCACGTGGTGCTCGCGCCCGGT
>JAOUHR010000162.1 GCA_029884515.1 Gemmatimonadota bacterium | reverse complement strand
TTGTACGGGTAGTCGTCGTCCACCGTGACGTGGTAGAACTGCGCGGTGGGCTGGTTGTCCTGCGAGCTCCAGCTCTTCCCGCCGTCGAGCGAGATGGATGCGCCGCCGTCGTTCGCGTTGATCATGTAGCGCGCATCGCCCGGGTTGATCCAGAGCGCGTGGTTGTCGCCGTGGGTGGCCGGCACGTTGTTGAACGTCGCGCCGCCGTCGATGGAGCGCATCACGGGCGCGTTCATCACCCAGACCACGTCGGCATTGGCCGGATCGGCGGTGAGGTTCATGTAGTACCAGGACCGCGTCTGGATCGCGCGGCTGTCCGAGAGCCGACGCCAGCTGCTGCCGGCGTCATCGGAACGGTAGAGCCCGCCCGCCTCGGCCTCGACGATCGCGAAGACGCGGTCCGGGTTCGCCGGCGACACGGCGACGCCGATCTTCCCCATCAGCTTCGGCAGTCCCCTGGTGAGCCGGGTCCAGGTGTCGCCGCCGTCGAGGGACTTCCAGATCCCGCTGCCGGGGCCGCCGCTCCGCACGTACCAGGGCGTGCGCTGCGCGTCCCAGAAGGCGGCGTAGAGGATCCGCGGGTTGGTCGCATCCATGGAGAGGTCGCTCGCGCCGCTGGTGGCGTTCTCCCCCTTGAGCACGAGCGACCAGGTGACGCCGCCGTCCTTCGACCGGTAGATGCCGCGCTCCGCGGTGCCCACCCAGCGGTCACCCTGCGCGGCGACGTAGACGACGTTCGGGTCGTTCGGGTGCACGCGCACCGCCGAGATCTGGCGGGTGGCCGCGAGGCCCACATTCGCCCAGGTGCGCCCCATGTCGGTGCTCTTGTAGACGCCGTCGCCATACGACGACGACTGGCCGCGCACCGCATGCTCGCCGGTGCCCGCGTAGATCACGTTCTCATCCGAGGGCGCGACGGCGATCGACCCGATGGAGCCGGTGCGGAAGGTGCTGTCGGAGATGTTGCGCCAGTTGATGCCCGCGTCGTCGGTGCGCCAGAGCCCGCCGCCGGTGTAGCCGGCAAAGTAGGTCATCGGCTGGCTCGGCACGCCGGAGACCGCGACGCTGCGGCCGCCCCGCGAGGGGCCGATGTTGCGCCAGGGCATGGCGGCGTAGTCCCGGAGACTGGAGTCCGCCGAGGCGCGTGCGTTCCGGGCTTGCGCGGCAGTCGGGGCGGGGAGGAGGGCGGCGGCGGCCGCGAGGATCACAAGGGTGCGCATCGGTGTTCCGGACATGGCGGTCGGGTGACGGGGAGCCGCACGTTGCCCCCACACCCGGGCGACGTCAAGGCGGCCGGTGCCGCGCGATGTCGGGGCCGCTGTCGCGGCACACCCCGCAGTGCGCCCTGAGGCGCACGAGTGCGTCCCCTCTGGTGGGATCGCGGTTTCGGGGGCAACGTACCCACCGCCCCCGACCACTCCCGACACCTCGACCGATGCCGAAAGCCGTCGCGCCACTGGAACACCGCGCCCTTGATCGCGCCGGCGGGGCCGTGAGCATCCTTTCGCTGGGAACCCGGCGGCTCGCCGAGGCCGGCCAGCAGGCCACCATCCGCGTGGTGCGCGAGGCGATCGACCACGGCGTGAACATGATCGAGGTCGCACCGGCATACGCCGACGGGCGCGCCGAACGCTGGATGGGGATGGCGCTCAAGGACGGGTACCGGGAGCGCGTGCAGATCCTGTGGCAGTGCTGCGCGTACAAGCGCGACTACAAGACGGCGATGCTCCAGTTCGAGGCGACGCGCGAACAACTGCGCTCCGAGCGCCTCGAGCTCTGGTCGTTCCACGAGGTGAACTACGACAACGATCCCGACTGGATGTACGACCACGGCGGCCTCGACGCGGCACAGGAGGCGCGCGACCAGGGTCGCGTGCGCTGGATCGGCTTCCAGTCCGAGAAGTCGCCGCATATCGCGCTCAAGCTGCTCGCCCGCGGCTTCGCCTGGGACGTGGTGCTCATGCCGCTCAATCCCTTCGACGCGTCGTTCCGTTCGTTCGAGCGCGGCGTGCTGCCCGAGGTGGTGCGGCGTGGGAGCGCGGTGATCGGCACCAAGCCGCTTGCGGGCGGCGCGATCCCGGGCGGGAAGGTGATCAAGCCCGACGACGCGCTCCGCTACGCTTGGTCGCTCCCGGTGAGCACCACGCTCGTCGGGTGCGACTCGCTCGCCACGCTCAAGAAGACGCTCAAGCGCGCCGCGGCCTTCCAGGCCTTCCACGCCGGCGAGATGGACGCGCTGCGGCAGAAGGCGCGGATCACCGCCGGCGACGGGCGGTACGAACGCTACAAGACCACCCAGGAGTTCGACGGCGCGGGCGGCAAGGCCGCGCACGGCTTCGCCTGATCCCGACGTTGCTCCCTCATTCGACCCCATTCGCGATGCAGTCCGTCCCTCGATCCTTCCCCGTCGCGCTGGCGCGCCCGTTCGCGCGCGCGCTCCCTGCGCTCTTGCTCACGGCCTCGCTCGGCGCACAGCAGCTCACCGGATACATGGCGCCGAACGCCGCCGCGCAGCGCGCCGCCGAGGCGGCCGCCATCGCACGTCCCGACTCGGCGCGCGCCCGTTCGCTCGCGCGCGTCCTCGCCGAACGGCCGCACATCGCGGGCACGAGTGCGCAGGCGCGCACCCGCGACCTCGTCATCGATGCGCTGAGGGAAGCCGGCCTGCAGACCGAGGTGCGCGAGTACCAGATCTGGCTGCCACACACCATCGAGTACGGGGTCTGGCGCATCGCGCCGAACCCGAAGGAGCTCGACCTGCGCGAGGGGCCGATCCCCGAGGATCCGACCTCGGTGGCGTACCCCGAGTATCCCACCGTGAACGGCTACAGCGGCACCGGGGACGCGACGGGCGAGGTGGTCTACGTGAACTACGGCCTCATCGAGGACTACGCGCAGCTCGACTCGATGGGCGTCTCGGTGCGCGGCAAGGTGGCCGTCGCGCGCTACGGCCGGTCGTTCCGCGGCATCAAGGCGCGCGAGGCGGAGAAGCACGGCGCCATCGCGCTCCTCATGTACAGCGATCCCGCCGACGATGGCTACGTGCAGGGCGACGTCTATCCCGAGGGCCCGTACCGGAACGAGCGCGGCGTGCAGCGCGGGAGCGTGATGAACGGGGCGGGGGACCCCAGCACGCCGGGATATCCGTCGAAGGCCGGCGCGCCGCGGATCCCGCTCAGCGAGATGCCGGTGCCTCGGATTCCCGTACTCCCGCTCTCGTACGGCAACGCGATCGAACTCCTGAAGGACGTGCGTGGCACCAACATCCCACGCGGATGGCAGGGAGGCCTCGCGTTCCGCTACCACGTGGGCCCGGGCCCGGTGCGCGCGCGCGTGATGGTGAAGAGCGACAGTGCGACGGCGGCGATGAAGCCGATCTGGGACACCTTCGGGATCATCCGAGGCACTGACTTCCCCGACGAGCTCGTGCTGATCGGCGGGCACCGCGACGCGTGGAGCCCGGGCGCCGGCGACAACGTCTCCGGCACGGTGAGCGTGGTGGAGGCGGCGCGCGCCGTCGCCGCGCAGGTGAAGGCCGGGTGGCGGCCGCGGCGCACGCTGGTGTTCGCGACCTGGGACGCCGAGGAGTGGGGGCTGATCGGGTCGAGCGAGTACGTGGAGGATGACTCGCTGCGGCTCGCGCGCGGCGCGGTCGCGTACCTGAACCAGGATGGCGCGGCGGGTGGCGCATCGTTTGGCGGCGGTGGCACGCCGACGCTGCGCCCCGTGCTGCGCGACGTCACCCGCGAGGTGCCGGACCCGAGCGGCGACGGCAGCGTGTACGACGTCTGGCGCCAGCGGAGCCGTGTGGCCGACGGCAGCGAACCAGCGATGGGCGATCCGGGCGGCGGCTCCGACTTCGCCGGCTTCTACAACCACCTTGGCATCCCGCACTCGGACTGGGGCTTCGGCGGTGGCGGCGGCGTGTACCACTCGAACTACGACTCCTACACCTGGATGGAGCGCTTCGGCGATCCGGGCTATCGCTATCATGCGGCGGCCGCGCGCATCGGCGCCGCGATGATGATGCGGCTCGCGAACGCGGACGTGCTCCCGTACGACTACGTGGAGTTCGCGCGCACGATGCGCACCTACCTCGCGCCGATCGACCGGAACCTCGCGGCGAAGGGATGGCCGGGGTCGTCGGCGCCGCTCGCGGCGGCGGTCGACCGCATGGAGCGCGCAGCGTCGACGTTCGCCACGGCGCGCGATGACGCACTCACGCGCGGTCTCTCGCGCGCCCAACAGGTGGCGACGAACCGCGAACTGCTCCAGGTCGAGCGCGCGATGACGCGGCCGGAGGGCTTGCGCTCGCGACCGTGGTATAGGAATCTCATATATGTGGCGGACGTCGATAACGGATACAGCAACATGGTGTTCCCGTCCGTGAACGAAGCGATCCGCTATGGCGACGCCGAGTTGTTCACGCAGGAACTCGCGGACCTCGTCGCGAGGTTCGACGCCGCGACAGCCGCGATCGAGCGGGCGCGTGTCGCGGTGAGCGCGCGCTAGCTACGTTTCTTTCGTACCAGATCACGCGTCAAAGGCAGGAGCGGGGGTGGTTCCGGGACCACTCCCGCGACGACGAGGGGGCATCGTTCGGCCGACGGCCGGCGATGCCCCCTCGCGTATATTCCGGCGATGCCGCTCTCGAGCGAGGAACTCCAGCGCTACGCGCGTCACCTCGTGCTGCCACACGTCGGCCGCGAGGGGCAGGAGCGCCTGCGCGACGCCTCCGCGCTGATCGTCGGGCTCGGCGGCCTCGGGTCGCCCGCGGCGCTGTACCTCGCCGCGGCCGGCGTCGGCCGGCTCGGCGTCCTCGACTTCGACACCGTCGCCGTGCACAACCTGCAGCGCCAGGTGCTGCACGACACCGCCGCCGTCGGCACGCCGAAGACCGACTCGGCGCGCGCGCGGCTCGAGGCGCTCAACCCACATGTGCGCATTGAGACCTGGCAGACGACCCTCACGCGCGACAACGCGCGCGGCATCATCGCCGATTACGACGTGGTGCTCGATGGCACCGACTCATTCGCCACGCGCTACCTCGTGAACGACGCCTGCGTGCTCGAGCGGCGGCCGAACGTGCATGCGAGCATCCACCGGTTCGAGGGGCAGCTCTCCCTGTTCGGCGCGCCGGGCGGACCCTGCTATCGCTGCGTGCACCCGGAGCCGCCGCCGGCCGGCAGCGTCCCCAACTGCGCCGAGGGCGGCGTGCTCGGCGTGCTGCCAGGGCTCCTCGGCACGCTGCAGGCGACCGAGGCGCTCAAGCTCCTGCTCGGGATCGGCGCGCCGATGGTGGGCCGCCTGCTCGTGGTGGACACGTTGGCGATGGTGTTCCGCGAGTTCGCGGTGGAGCGCGATCCCGCCTGCCACTGGTGCGGCACGCGCACCGCGCGTGAGCTGCTGGCGGACTACGCGGCGTTCTGCGGCGACACACCCGCGGGTGGCGCGACCGCGGCGAGTGACGCGACGACGTCGGCC
>JAOUHR010000161.1 GCA_029884515.1 Gemmatimonadota bacterium | reverse complement strand
GCTCGACAGGCATCAACGGGCTCCGGTGCGGTGGACAGGGGGCGAGGGTGCGGTCGCCGCGCGCAGGCGCGTGGGTGACGCCATCGCGCGGCGGGGTGCGGGGGCGGGTGGCCGGACGCGTGAGACATTCCGCACGGACACGGCGGGCGGAGGTGCGCGCAGCTCGTGGCGGACGATGCGGGTGTCCTGTGAGTAGAACGCGGCCTCGTTGAACGCCCGGGTGAGCGCGGCGCGCGTGCCCGGAGCGTCCGTGGAGTCGCCCAGCCACATCACGCGCAGCACGGGCGAGGGCAGCGAGCCGAGCTTCCACTCGGTGCCGGCGTCATCACGCAGGGCGAACGCGACGCGCGCCATCGGCGTGTCGGCGTTGCGACCCACGAGCGTGAAGCCGTCGCGCGGCCACGCGCGCTCCTGGATGTACTCTTCCACCGGTCGCGACTCGCGCACCTCAGGCCACCAGGCGGGTTCGTCGAGCACGATCGGGTCGAGTTCCATGACGCCGGTCGCCACGGCCGCGTTGCTCTGCACCACGGCGAATCGGAGCCGCGGCGCCCGGTCCACCACCCCGAGGACGAAGCTGCGCGGGTCGAAGGCCAGGCGATCGAGTTCATCCCCCGCCCCCCGCCCATCACGTTCCTCCAACTGGCGCAGCGAGTCACGCATCATGCGCCACCGCTCGCGGCCCTCGGTGGCGAGTCGGCGTGCGGAGGGCGCACCGAACATCCCGTCGAGTGTCGCGAGCGCGCCGGTGCGCAGGTCGATGACGCCGCGGCGCGCGCCGTGCGACGAGACGCCACCGATCACGTCCACGTCCGTGTGGTACTCGTACGAGAGCCAGGGCCCGTGCACGTCGAGCACCATCAGGTCTGCCGTGGCGATCGTGCGCGGGTTCTCGCTCCCCTGCTCGTCCGCGCTGAGCGGCCGCTCGTCCGGATTCACCGCAGCGTATGCCCGGGCCAGCAGCGGCATCAGCGTGTCGGCATAGAGCTGCACCGAGTCGCCGCTGATCAGGTCGCGCTTGTAGAGACGGTGGCCGACGTAGACGGCGTCGTAGAACGAGAAGTCGTCGTCGGTGAGGAAGAGCTCGGCGAACCGGCCGCCGACTTGCGCGAGCACCATCGGTGCGCCGCGCACCCGGATGCCGTCCTCGTCGGAGCGCACCCAGAACACCGAGTCGGCGGCGGCGATGATGAACTCCGCGCGCGGCGCCGGCGACGGCACTGGCGCTTGCTCGCACGCCGCGAGCAGGCCGACGACGGTCGCGAGGAGGAGCGGGCGGGCGCGCATATTGCAATATACCACGCCGAGGTGCGGCTCCCTCAGAGGGCGCGCGCTACGCCCGCGCCAGCCCTGCCACGCCGGCGATGAGCCGTTCCACCTCGTCGTCCGACGTGTAGCACGCCGCGCCGACGCGCACGAGTCCCGCCTTCGACAGCCCCAGCAGGTCCACGATCGTCGCCGCGTAGAAGTCCCCGTGACTGACGAAGACCCCGCGCTCGGCCAGGGCCCGCGCGACCGATTCGCTGTCGTGGCCCGCCAGCGTGAATCCGAGCGTCGGTGTGCGCGGCTGGTCCGGCGGCGGGCCGAACCGGGTCACGCCGGGCACGGCGCCCAGCCCCTCCCACATGCGCGCGAAGAGCGCCTGCCCACGATGGTGCAGCGCGGCGAAGGCACTCGCGAGCCGCGTGCGTCGCGTGGCGCCCGCGCCCAGGGAGGCGAGGAAGTCGATGGCAGCACCCGTCCCGACGATCCCCTCGTGGTTCTGCGTGCCGGTCTCCATCCGCTCCGGCGCCTCGTCAGGCGCGGGTTCGAGCCGCGGCACGTCGAGCGCCGCCACGAGTGACTCACGGCCATAGAGCAGGCCGACGTGCGGGCCGTAGAACTTGTAGGCGGAGCAGCCGAGGAAGTCGCAGCCGATCGCGCGGACGTCCACCAGCGCGTGCGGCGCGTAATGCACCGCGTCCACGTACGCGAGCGCACCGGCCTCGTGTGCGAGGCGCGTGGCCGCGGCGACGTCGGTGATGGTGCCCAGCGCATTGGACCCGGCGCCGATCGCCAGCAGCCGCGTGCGCGACGAGAGGGCCGCACGGAGTGAATCCCAGTCGAGTTGACCGCGGTCGAGCTTCACCGCCACGCGCTTGATGGTCACCCCGCGCTCGCGCTCGAGCGCGCGCCAGGGCGCGACGTTGGCGTGGTGGTCGAGGTCCGTGATGACGATCTCGTCGCCGGCGCCCCAGCCGCGGCCGAGCGCCCGCGCGAGGTGGAAGGTGCCGGTCGTCATGTTGTTCGCGAACCAGACCTCGCGCACCGAGGCGTTCAGGAAGTCGGCGCAGGCCTCGCGGGCGGCGGCGAGCATCGCGTCCGTCTCAATGCTCGACGGATAGGCCCAGTGCGTGTTCGCGTTGTGGTGGAGCATGTAGTCCGCCATCGCGTCCACCACGGACTGCGGCACCTGCGTGCCCCCGGGCCCGTCGAAGTAGGCCACCGGGTGCCTGCCCTGCTTGCGCGCGAGCGCCGGGAAGCGCGCGCGGATCGCGGCGACGTCGAGTGCGGCCTTCGCCGGCGACTTCGCCGGCGCGGCGGCGGGCGCGGTGCGGGCGGGCGTCATGGGATGATCTCCTGGCCGGCGAGCGATTCCACGAACTTGACGGCCTCCACGTGGTCGGCCTCCTCGCCAAGCGCGCGGTGTGCGGCCTGGAAGAGCTCGGCGGTGAGTTGGATGAGCGGGGACGGCACCTTCTGGTCACGGGCGACCTGCGCCGCGATGCCGACGTCCTTGTCGAGCAACGCGAGCCGGAACGTGCGGGGGAAGGCGCGGGTGATCACCCGCTCCGGGAAGAGGTTCATCGACGCGTTCGACCGGCCGCTCGAGGTGTTGATCACGTCGAGCGCCACCGCCGGGTCCACCCCGGCGCGCCGCAGCGTGATGAGTCCCTCGGCCGTGGACCAGACGTGCATCGCGAGCAGGGCGTTGTTCACCGCCTTCACGGCGTCGCCGGTGCCGACGGCGCCGCAGTGGATGACCTTCTCGCCGAACGCGTCGATCACGGGCCGCGCGCGCTTCAGCGTGGCGGCGTCACCACCTATCATCACGGTGAGCGTTCCGGCGACGGCAGCCTTCACGCCTCCGGAGACCGGCGCGTCAAGGAAGTCCACGCCGGCAGCCGCCAGCCGGGCGGCGATGCGCTGCGAGGTCGCCGGGTCGCCCGAGGTGCAGTCGATCAGCACCGCGCCCTTCGACAGGCCGGCGAGGAGGCCGTCCGGCCCGTCGAGCAGCGACTCGAGATCGCGGGAGACGGGGAAGCAGGTGACGACGGCGCTCGCACCTCGCACGGCCTCGGCGGGCGTCTTCGCGTGGGTGGCACCATGCTCGGCGGCGAAGGCGGCCGCGCGGGACGCGGTTCGGTTCCAGACACGCAGCGTGAACGCGTCGGTGGCGAGGTGGCGGGCCATCGGGGCGCCGATGGCGCCAAGGCCGAGGAATGCGACGGGCAGGGACACGGCGGAGGAGGCGGACGGTGGGAGAGGGGCGGCCGGGTGGCGCGACCCCCGGAAACTCGCCGCCCGAACCCGCATGACGCCAGTACTACATTCTCCGCATGCGATACGAGCTCACGATCGAGGGCATGCTCGCAGTGCACGCGCGTCACGCAGTGTTCACCGCGCTCGCGGCCGTCGGGGGCATCACCCGGGCGGACGTGGAGCTCGGGCGCGTGGTGGTGGAGCACGACGGCTCGGTGACGGAGGCGGCGCTCCGCGACGCCATAGGCGCCGCCGGCTTCGCGGTCACGCGCGTCGTGACGCTCCCGCGCGCCCTGCCCACCCTCTGATCGCGGGCCCGAACGCACGACGCGCCGGGGAACCTTCCACGGATCCCCCGACGCGCCGGTCGAACCTTGCGGTCCAGCCTCCGATCGAGCGGGCAGGAGGCCGGCCGGCCCCCCACCAGCACCGACCCGCACCCCACTGCCAACTCAGATCGGACCTTCACTCCTTCTGACACCGCGTACGGCCGAAGGGTTTACTCGGTTTCAACCGTCGCGGGGGCGTGCGGAAGCGATCCCGCAGCTCGGTGTCGTCTGTCCGCCCCCCGCGCGCTCGGTTAGCTTCGAACGTCGTCGCCTCAATCGGATCGCGCGCGCGCGACCGGACACCCGTGAACCCCGGGGGAGCACCCCGTGAGCCAGGACCAGCGCGATACGGAGCGGTCGGTCGCGTCGCTCGTCGCGCCCGACATCATCGACCTGCTCGAGACCGAGCCGGCGTCGATCGCCGTCGAGACGGATGAACTCCATCCGGCCGACCTGGCGGACGTCGCGGAGCTCCTGCCGCGCGCGATGGTGCCGCGCTTCCTGGCCGCGCTCACCGCCGCGCGCGCCGCCAACGTGCTGGAGTACCTCGAGGACGACCTGCGCGCCGAGATCCTCGAGGCGCTCGACCCCGAGTACGCGGCGGTCCTCCTCGCCCGGATGACGCCGGACGACCGCGCCGACGCGCTCGAGGAGATGGACGAGGAGGTCGCCGACGAGATCCTCGAGGCGATCCCCGAGCGGGAGCGGGCCGAGACGGAACGACTGCTCCAGTACGAGCCGGACACCGCCGGCGGCCTGATGACCACCGAGTTCGTCTCGGTGCCGGAGGACCAGACGGTGGAGGAGGCGCTCGCCGCGGTGCGGGCGATCGCGCGCGCCGGCCGCCGCGAGGCGATGAACACGGTGTACGCGGTGGACAAGCGCGGCGTGCTCCGCGGCGTGCTCTCGCTGCGTGAGCTGCTCGCGGCGCCGGAGGGCGCCCGCATCCGGGACCTCGCCTGGTCCGAGATCGTGACCGTGGAGCCCAACGCCGACCGAGAGGAGGTCGCGCAGCTCACCTCCAACTACGACCTCGTCGCCGTGCCGGTGGTGGACGCGGATCACCGGTTGATGGGTGTCGTGACGGTGGACGACGTCATCGACGTGATCCAGGAGGAGCAGACCGAGGACGCGCAGAAGTTCGGCGGCCTCGAGGCCCTCGAGGATCCGTACCTGAGCAGCGGCTTCGTCGAGCTCCTCCGCAAGCGCGCCGGCTGGCTGATGATCCTCTTCGTCGGCGAGATGATGACCGCCGGCGCGATGGCCTACTACGAGGCCGAGATCGCGAGCGCGGTGGTGCTCGCGCTCTTCGTGCCGCTCATCATCAGCTCCGGCGGCAACTCGGGCTCGCAGGCGACGTCGCTGATCATCCGCGCGATGGCGCTGCGCGAAGTGGAACTCCGGGACTGGTGGCGCGTCGTCCGCCGCGAGCTGCCGGCCGGCCTCGCGCTCGGGGCCATCCTCGGCATCCTCGGTGTCTCTCGCGTGCTCGCCTGGCAGTGGATCGGGCTCTACGACTACGGCATCTACCACGTGCGCGTCGCGCTCACCGTCGGCTTCTCGCTCCTCGGCGTCGTCACCTTCGGTTCGCTCACCGGCGCGATGCTGCCGTTCATCCTCCGGCGCCTCGGATTCGACCCGGCGAGCGCCTCCGCGCCGTTCGTC
>JAOUHR010000160.1 GCA_029884515.1 Gemmatimonadota bacterium | reverse complement strand
CGGGGCCGGGCACGAGGCCACGCCGCTCTCGCGCCGCACGGGCGAGAGTTGGATGCCGCGCGGCGTGCGCCGCGCCGCGGTGATCGCCGAACCCGACGGGACGCTCCTCCGGCCTGAGGCAGGCGAGTCCGGGGTCGCCGTGATCCTCCAACAGGTGGGGGTGTATGCCGCGTATGAGGGACGGGTGGATGGCTCGCCGCGCGACCGGGTCGCGGTGAACGTCGGGCCGGCGGAGTCGGACCTCACGGTGGCCGACGCGGGGGAGCTCCTGCTCGGCGTCTCGGAGTCCACCGACTCGACGCTCACCGGGGTCACCGCGCCCACCTCGCTCGAGATCGAATCGCGCCAGCGTGCGTGGCGCGTGCTCGTGTTGTTGGCGCTCCTGATGCTGCTCGCCGAATCCGTCATCGCCTCACGGGGCTGGCGCGGTCGAGCCCGCCGTGCCACCGTGCAACCGGCAGTCGCCACACCGGAAGGGAGCAAGGGATGACCGCGACCGAACACCTCCACGACCTCCTCACGACGCTGCGCCACCAGCGCCGCCGCCGCCTCCTGCTGGAGGCCGCGGCGTCCGTCGTGATCGCGGCGGTCGCCGCCATCCTCGTGGGTCAGTTCGCCACGGCGATCTTCGGCCGCACCGGCACGGGCGTGCTCGTGGCGCGCGTGGTGGGCTACGGCATCGTGCTCGCCGCCGCCATCCGCTTCCTCCTCCTGCCCCTGCTGCGCCGCGCGAGCGACGCCGAGTTCGCGCTCTATGTCGAGGAGCGCGCGCCGGGGCTCAAGCAGGGACTCCTCTCCGCCGTGCACGAGCTCGGCCAGCCCGCGGCGAAGCGGTCATCGCCGGCACTCACGGCACGCGTGGTGGAGCACGTCGTGCGCGACCTGCGGCCGCTCGCCGAGGAGCGCCGCATCGAACGTCCGCGCGAGGTGCGCGCCCAGCGCCTGCTCATCGCGGCCGTGGCCGCTGCGGCGCTGCTCGCCGCGTTCGGCCCCGCCGGCGTGCGCGACATGGCGCGCGTGCTCTTCGCCCCCTGGTCCGTCGCGATCGCCGCGACGCCGCCCGCGCCCGAGGTGGGCGTCGAGCCCGGCGATGCGGCCGTGCCGCGCGGCGGCGCGATCGACGTGCGCGCGACGCTCGCCTACTTCACCGCCGATGGCGCCGAGGTGGTCTTCCGCTCCGACAGCGCCGCGGAGTGGGTGCGCCTGCCGATGGGCCGCGACGCCGCCGACGGCGCGTTCGCCGGGCGGCTCTTCGACCTCACCGAGCCCACCGAGTACTACGTCGAGGCCGCCGGGGTGCGGTCGCGCACCTATCGGCTCCGCATCACCGACCTCCCCGCCGTCACGCAGCTCGCGGTCGAGCTCCGCTTCCCGGCGTACACAGGGCTCGGGATGGAGCGCACCGAGGATGGCGGCGACGTCGGTGCGGTCGCCGGCACCATGGTCACCATCGAGCCCAAGGTCACGCGGCCCGTGCGCAGCGGCTCGCTCGTGTTCGACGACGGACGCATCGTCGCACTCGAGGCCGACTCGAGCGGCCAGCTCCGCGGGCGCTTCCGGTTGAGCACGCCCGGCTTCTATCGCGTGGACCTCGTCGCCGCCGACGGGCGCAGCGTGATGGGCGGCGTGCAGTACGCCGTGGAGGTGCTCAAGGACCGTGCGCCCGAGGTGCGGATCAAGGACCCGGGGCGCGACACCAAGGTCACCGCGCTCGAGGAGGTCACCATCGAGGCGCTCGCCACCGACGACTACGGCGTGCGCTCGCTGGAACTCCGCTACCGCGTGAACGGCGGCGAGGAGAAGCGCATCCCGCTCGCGACGCCCGCGGGGCGCGCCGGGGAGGCGCAGGCCGCACACACGATGCTGCTCGAGGAGATGGGCCTCAAGCCCGGCGACCTGGTCGCCTACAACGCGGCCGCCACGGACGCGGCGGGGCAGGAGGCACTGAGCGACGTCTACTTCATGCAGGTGCGGCCCTGGTCGCGCGACTACCGCCAGGCGGAGTCGGGCGGCGGCGGTGGGGGCGGTGGCGGCGGGGCCGGTGACTCGCCGAGCGACTTCGTGCAGCGCCAGCGCGATGTGGTGGCCGGCACCTACAACTGGCTGCGCGACAGCGCGACCACGGTGGAGAAGCAGCGCGCCGAGGACGTGACGACCCTCGCCATCGCGCAGGGGAGCCTCCGCGAGGACGTGGCGACCCTCGCGCAGCGGCTGCTCGAGCGCGGCCTCACGAGCAACGACTCGATGTTCACGCAGATCCGTGAGCTCCTCGTCGCATCCACCAAGGAGATGCAGGCGGCCGAGGAGAACCTCGGCAAGCGCGACGGCCGGACGGCGCTCCCCTCGGAGGAGCGCGCGCTCCGGGCGCTGCAGCAGGCCGACGCGCTCTATCGCGACGTGCAGGTGCAGCAGGGCCAGCAGGGCGGCGGCGGTGGCGGTGGCGGAGGTGCGCAGCGGGCCGAGGACCTCGCCGACCTCTTCGAGCTCGAGAACGACCGCATGCGCAACCAGTACGAGGCCGTGCAGCAGCAATCCTCGGCGAGCGGCGCGCAGGCCGTGGACGAGACGCTCGAACGCCTGAGGCAGCTGGCGGCGCGCCAGCAGCAGGAGAACGAGCGCCTGCAGCGTCAGGCCGAGGCGATGCGCGACCGCATGGGCCGCGAGGCCGCGGGCGGTGGTGGCGGCTCGCAGCGCGAGCTCGCCCGGCAGGCGGAGGAGGAGGCGCGCCGTCTCGAGCGGTTGTCACGCGAGCAGCAGTCCCCCGAGCTCGCCGAGGCCGCCCGGCAGATGCAGCGCGCGGCAGACGCGATGCGGCAGGCGGCGGGCGGCTCCGAGTCGCAGGGGAGCGCGGCGCTCGAGGAGCTGGAGCGCGCCACCCGCCGGCTCGAGGACTCGCGGAACAAGGACATCAGCGACGGCATCCGGGAGCTCGCCGACAAGGCCCAGGCGCTCGAGGAGCGCCAGCGGGCGATCGCCGAGGATGTGAAGCGGATGCAGGCGGCGAGCGGTGCGCAGCGCGCCGAGCAGCAGCGCCAGCTCGCCGAGCGGAAGGACGCGCTCGGCGCCGAGGTGGGCCGCCTCGAGTCCGACGCCGACCGGCTCTCGCGCGAGGGACGTCGTGACCAGCCGGGCGCGGCGGGCAAGCTGCGCGAGGCCTCGGACGCGATCCGCGAGCAGCGCGTGCAGGACAAGATCCAGTTCTCGAAGAGCGTGATGGGCCGCGGCTCGCCCGAGTACGCGAACGCGTTCGAGGACCAGATCGGCAACAACATCGGCCAGGCGGCGGAGACGCTGCGCGAGGCGTCGAAGGCGCTCGCGGGCGAGTCGGTGGCGCGGCAGCAGGAGCGCGCGCTCGAGCAGGCCCGCGCGCTCGTGCGCGGCGTGGAGAGCCTGCGCGACCGGGCACAGCAGCAGGCGCAAGAAGGGCAGCAGGGGCAGCAAGGGCAGCAGGGGCAGCAGGGGCAGCAAGGCCAGCAAGGCCAGCAAGGCCAGCAGGGGCAGCAGGGGCAGCAGGGGCAGCAGGGGCAGCAGGGCCAGCAGGGCCAGCAAGGCCAACAGGGCCAGCAAGGCCAACAGGGCCAGGGCCAGGCGCAGCAGGGTCAGGGCGGCAGCGGAAGCGGCCAGAATCCGCGCGACGGTCAGGCCCGCGACGGCCGACCGAACGCGGGAACACCCAGCGACGGCCGCGCGCCTGCGCTCAACAGTGGCCAGGTGCGGCAACTCTCGCGTGAGTTCGGCCTCCGGCGTGCGGACGCCGAGGCGCTCCGCGACCTCGCGCGCGCACAGGGTCTCGACGTCACCGACCTCAACCGCGCGATCGACGACCTGCGCCGCCTCGAGTCGGGCCGGCCGCTCGCCGACTATCACGCGAGCGAAGAGCTCCAGGCCGCGCTCCTCGAGCGGCTCAAGTCGTTCGAGTTCGCCCTGCACCGCGAGCTGACGCAGGACACCGGTCCGCGCTCCGCACTCGGTGCGCGCTCGCCGGTGCCGAGCGAGTATCGCGCGCAGGTGGAGGAGTACTACCGCTCGCTCGCGCGTCCATCGCAGACGCCGCCGGCCGCGCCGCCCAAGACGCCGCCGGCGACTCCGCGCCCATGAGGGTGGCCGCCTGACCGCAGCCGGGCGCGGATGAGCGGCACCACCTACGCCCGGCGGCTGGGGCTCTTCTCGGGCACGCTGCTCGTCGTCGGCGGGATCATCGGGTCGGGGATCTTCCTCAACCCGGCGGTGGTGGCGCAACGCGTGGGCACACCCGCGCTCACGATCGTGGCCTGGGGGCTCGGCGCGGTGATCGCGATCCTCGGCGCGTTCATCTTCGCGGAGCTTGGTGCGCGCGCACCGTCGGCGGGGGGCGGCTACGCATACCTGCGCGACGCGTTCGGTCCGCTCCCGGCCTTCCTCTACGGCTGGGCGCTGCTCCTCGCGATCGCCAGCGGCGCGACGGCGGCGGTCGCGGTCACCTTCGCGAACTATGCGGCCCCGCTGCTCGGGATCCCCACGGGGATGGAGCGCACGCTCGCCATCGGCGCCATCGCGCTCTTCTCCGGGATCAACGTGATCGGCGTGGCGCCGGGCGCCTGGGTGCAGAACGCCTTCACGCTGCTCAAGCTGGCGGCGATCGCCGCGCTGGTGGTGGTCGGGCTCGGGACGCTGGGAGGCGGGGCCGGCTACGTCGCCGCTCCGGCAGCTGCCCCGCTCGTCGCGCCCGCGGGCCCCTTCGCGCTGGCCGTCGCCCTCGGCACCGCCCTCGTCCCCGTCCTCTTCGCCTACGGCGGCTGGCAGCAGACCAACTTCGTCGCCGAGGAGATGGTGGATCCGCGGCGCGACCTGCCCCGCGCGCTGATCCTCGGCGTGCTCATCGTCGCCGCGGCGTACGTGCTGGTGAACCTCGCCTACCTGCGCGCGCTCGGGATCGCCGGGCTCGCCGCGAGCACCGCGCCCGCCGCCGACACGATGGCCCTCCACTTCGGCGACGCGGGCCGCACGCTCATCGCCGTCGGCGTCGCCTGCTCGACCGCCGGGTTCCTGATGGTCGTCATCCTCGTCACGCCGCGCGTCTACCAGGCGATGGCGCGCGACGGCGTCTTCTTCGCCGGCCTCGCCACGTTGCATCCCCGCACGCGCACGCCCGTGAACGCCATCCTGCTGCAGGGCGGCTGGGCCGTCGCACTCGTGCTCTCGGGCACGTACGGCGAGCTGCTCGACTGGGTGACCTTTGCCGACTGGATCTTCTTCGGCGCGACCGCGGCCACGCTCATCGTCTACCGCCGGCGCGCGCGCACCGGCGACCATTTCGCGGCGCCGTTCCATCCCTGGAGCACCGGACTCTTCATGCTCGCCGCGCTCTACGTGGTGCTGGGCGCGATCGTCTCGAACCCGGCGAACGCGCTGCGCGGGAGCGCGGTGCTCGCGGCGGGCGTGCCCGTCTTCCTCTGGTGGCGGCGTTCCGGCGGCCGGCCGGCTGACACATTGGGCGCGCCCGCTCCGTAGGTTTGGGCATGATCCAAGCCGTGCAGACCGCGACC
>JAOUHR010000002.1 GCA_029884515.1 Gemmatimonadota bacterium | reverse complement strand
TCATTCACTTGCACCTGATCGTACCACCACGATCGCCCGGAGTGCAACAACCACCAACATATCCATTATCCCCCCCCCAGCCGGTCCGCAGGACTCCGCACCCCAAGTCGTCCCCGGTTCAGCACGTGCGTGTAGATCATCGTCGTGCTCACGTCCCGGTGCCCCAACAGCTCCTGCAACGTCCGGATGTCATACCCGTCCTCGAGCAGATGGGTGGCGAACGAGTGGCGGAGCGTGTGACACGTCGCGCGCTTCGCGATGCCCGCCTCCCGCACCGCGCGCTGCACGGCCCGCTGGACCGCCGACTCGTGCAGGTGATGCCGGCAGATCTGGCCGGTCGCGGCGTCCCGGTACTCGCGCGCCGCAGGGAACACCCACTGCCACGCAAGGTCGGTCGCCCACGACGGCGCCTTCCGGTCCAGCGCCGTCGGCAACGCCACGCGCCCACGACCGCGCGCCAGGTCCCGCTCGTGCAACCCGCGCACCCGCGCCAGGTGCGCCTCCATGATGCCCCGGGCACGCTCCGGCAACATCGTCACCCGGTCCTTCCCCCCCTTGCCACGGCGCACCCGGATCTCGCCGGCCGCCAGGTCGATGTCCTTCACCCGCAACGTCAGGCACTCGAGCAGCCGCAGGCCCGCGCCATACAGCAACAGCCCGACGAGCCGCATCGTGCCCGCGAGATGGCTGAGCAGCGCGCCCACCTCCTCCCGGCTCAGCACGGCCGGGAGATGCGGCGGCGCGTTCGAACGCAACACGCGGCGCAGGTCGCCGATGGGGATCGCCAGCACCTCGCGATACAACAACACCAACGCGCTCAACGCCTGCATCTGCGTCGATCGCGACACGCGCCGCTCGGCCGCGAGGTGGGTCAGGTACGCGAGCACCTCCGGCTCACCGAGTTCCGCCGGGTGGCGGGTGCCGTGATATCTGATATAGCGGAGGATCCAGCCCAGGTATGCCTGCTCGGTGCGCGGGCTTAAATGGCGCGCACGCATGCGGCCTTTCACCTGCGTCAGCAGACGGGGCTTCTCGGTCGGCATATCCGTGGGCGGGTCGCGGTATCGCTGCGCGGACCCCCACGGTGTGACCGGACCCGTACCATCGCTGCACCACAACCGCGCCAACGCGCTCATTCCGATGCGACGTCGCCGCGCCTGCGAGACGGAGGGCACAGGATTCGAACCTGTAAGTCCTTGCGGACGGCGGTTTTCAAGACCGCTGCATTAGCCATTCTGCCAGCCCTCCCCGCGCCGGCCGGGGCGCGGCGGCGGGTGCCGAATAATATGCACGCCGGCGGAGCACCGAAGGGGCGCGTGCCTCGCGGCGCGCGCCCCCTCGGTGCTCCCCGGTGCGGCTCCTACGGCCGGAGCGGCACCGCCTGCCGCGCGACCGAGTCGCCCGACTGGATGGGCGGCGGCGCGATCTCCCCGGCGATGTCGCCGAAGCGCATGGCGATCGCCACCCGGCGCACCGTCTCGATGATGCTGTCGCCCTGGGTCTTCTGATTCGAGCGCACGAGCGCCTCGGCCGTCGCGATGCCGGTGCTCAGGATGAGGTACGGGATGCCGCGCGAGGGCGCGTCCACCCAGTCGCCCTTCCTGATCAGCGACGCTGGCGCCTTGAACTCGTCCCAGAGCGCAGCCGAGCGGGCCACGTCCACCCAGCCCTCGCCGGGGACGCGCACGACGTTCGCCGACTCGGTGACGGAGTCCGGGTAGACCTTCCGGACGTGGCCCTGCATCACGGTGTACGCGTTCAGGCCCAGCTCACCGGCGAGGTCGGCGGAGGTCCGGCTGAAGTGGATCGCGCGCGTGTCGTTGTCCATCAGCATGCGCAGCACCAGGATGTCCGCGCGCGTGAGGAACCGCGGCTGGATGATGGCGTTGATGTTCCCCTTCGTGAAGCGCTGCGCCTGCCGCATCTCCTGGCCGAGCGGGATCGCATCGGCCTGGGCCATCGTCATCTTGAGGACCGGGGCGTCCGGCCTGGGCCAGCTCCTGCCGCGCCAGGCGGCGGGACCGTTGATGGAGTCGTAGTCGAAGATCGGCCGCCGGATCAGCTGCCGCGTGTACCAGTCGGTGTTGAGCAGCGAGGTGTTGGCGACGGTCACGTCCTTGCGCACGCCGAGGACTTCCTGCGCGTACCAGAGCGGGAAGGTGTCGTTGTCGCCGACGGTGACGAGGATGCCGTAGGGTTCCACCGAGTTGAGCAGGTCGACCGCGAAGTCGGCGGTGTCGGTCTCGCCGGCGCGCGAGGAGGCCTGCCAGTTCCCGATGAGCGGGAAGATCGCGAGCACGAGCACGGGGGAGGAGAGGAGCCAGCTGCGCGTGGTGGGGAGGTCGAAGGTCTCCGTGCCGACCTTCGTCCGCTCGCTGCCCATGAGGACGGCGATGGACTCCCACACGTAGACGAGCCCGAGCGCGGCCCAGACGCTCCACGCCGAGAAGCTCCACAGGTAGAAGTAGTCGCGGTCGCGGACCTCGCGGTCCACGCTGTTCCCCAGCTCCGGCGCCTGCGAGGCGCCGTACTTGAAGTTCAGGTAGTAGATGAGCACGAGCGTCAGGGTGAGCATCAGCGGCCCGAAGTACGCGAAGCTCCGGGGGTCGCGCTTGTAGTGCACCCAGCCGCCGACGAGCCCCAGCAGGAGGAAGATCGCGGCGAGCGTGAACTGGAGCCGGGGCTGCTCGTCGTGCGCGTCGCGGAGCCACTGCCACTTGAAGTAGTGCCACCACATCCCGACCTGTCCGGCGAAGAACGGGGCCTGCCGCTGGCTCAACTCGGGCTTGCCGTACTGCCCGCGATTGAAGTTGTACATGAAGGCGTCGTAGGTGCCCTTGGAGAAGGTGCACGACACCTGGAGCCCGTCACGGCAGGCCGTCGGCTCGCCCTCGTTGATCGCGGGGAAGTGCGCGGCGCGGATCGGCTGCGTGAGGAACGAGCTGCCCCCCACGAAGACGGCCGCGGCCAGCGCCAGGATGAGCTTCCAGCGCAGCAGGATCGCGGGGCGCCGGATGAGCACGGCGATGGCGATCGCCGGCACCGCGAGGAGGCCCGCCATGTGGTTCGCGTAGCCCAGTCCGCACAGGTACGCGATGAGGACCAGCAGCTTGTCGGCCTTGGGGCTCTCGGGGAAGTCGCACCAGCGCACCGTGAGCCAGGAACAGATCGCCAGCCCCAGGAGCGAGATGGTGTAGACCTTCTCGTTCACCACCGACTGGCTCCAGACGGTGAACGCGGTGGCGCCGATCAGCACGGCGAGCGAGCCGCCGGCCACGCGCTGCCAGCGCTTGTCGAACCAGCCGACCAGCACCCGCTCGGTGACGAGGAACCACATCCCCGCGCTCACCGCGCTCGAGACCGCCGCGAGGAGGTTGATCCGCATCGCGATGGTCGGCGCGATCGGGAGGATCGTCGCCACGCGCCCGATGAGGACGAAGAGGGGGTTCCCGGGCGGGTGGGGCAGGCCCAGCGTGTACGCCGCCGTGATGTACTCGCTCGTGTCCCACATCGCCGTCTCGGGCGAGAGGGTCAGGAGGTAGAGCAGGAACGTCAGGCCGGCCGCGATGCCCGCGGCGAGGTAGGACGGTCGGTAGTCGAGTTCGGCGGCCATCGGGGCTGGGTCTGGGTCTCGGTCTTGGCGAAGCGCGAAAGGTAGGTGATGCCGAGGGGAGATGGGAGATGTGCGAGGGGAGGTGGCGCGGATCCGGCCTCGCGCGCCCCCTCACCCCTCACCCCATCGCTCTAGTGCCTGAAGGTCCGCTGCCCGGTGAACACCATCGCCATCCGGTGCTCGTCCGCCGCGGCGATGACCTCCTCGTCGCGCACCGATCCTCCCGGCTGGACGATCGTGACTACCCCCGCCGTCGCGGCCTGGTCCACGCCGTCGCGGAAGGGGAAGAAGGCATCCGATCCGAGGGCCGAGCCCGTGGTGTCGTGGCCGGCGGCCCGCGCCTTGTGCGCGGCGAGGAAGGCGGCGTCCACGCGTGACATCTGCCCCGCGCCGATGCCGATCGTCGCCCCGTCGCGCGCGAGCACGATCGCGTTCGACTTCACGCTCGCCACGGCGCGCCACGCGAACAGCAGGTCCTTGAGTTCCGCGGAGGTCGGCTGCCGGCGGGTCACCACCTTCCAGCCCGCGTCGTCGAGGAAGGCCGCGCTGCGCTCCTGCACCAGGAGGCCGCCGCGCACGCCCTTCACGTCGAGCCCGCGCCCGCGCTCGGTGGCCGTGCCCTCGAGCACGCGGAGGTTCTTCTTGGCGCCGAGTGCGGCGAGCGCCTCCGGCGTGAACTCCGGCGCCACCACGCACTCCACGAAGAGCGAGGCCACCGCCTGGGCGCACGCCTCGTCCACGGGCACGGAGAAGGCGATCACCGAGCCGAAGGCCGACACGGGGTCGCAGGCGAGCGCCTTCTGGTAGGCCTCGAGCGTCGTCGCGCCCGTGGCGAGGCCGCAGGGCGTGGTGTGCTTCACGATGGCGCAGGCGGTGTCGGTGCCGAACGGCGCGATGGAGAGCATCGCGCCCTCCAGGTCGAGGAGGTTGTTGAACGAGAGCTCCTTGCCGCCATGCTGGCGCAACGCGGCGAGCCCCGAGTCGGGGCGCTCGCGGTAGAACGCCGCGGCCTGGCCCGGGTTCTCGCCGTAGCGCAGCGTCTGCGCGCGCTCGTAGCTCAGCACGAGCCGCTCGGGGAAGGTCTCGCCGCGCTGCGCCGCGAACCACGCCGCGATCGCCGCGTCGTAGGCGGCGGTGTGCGCGTACACCTTCTCCGCCAGCTCGCGCCGCAGCGCGAGCGCGTCGCCGCCGTTCGCCTGCGCCTCCAGCACGCGCGTGTAGTCGCCGGGGTCCACCACCACCGTCACCGCCGCGAAGTTCTTCGCGGCGCTGCGCAGCATGCTCGGGCCGCCGATGTCGATCTGCTCGATCACCTCCCCCGGCGCGAGGCCCGTCTTCGCGGCCGCGGCGCGGAACGGATAGAGGTTCACGCAGACGAGGTCGATGGGGGCGATGCCGTGCGCGGCGATCGCGGCCATGTGCGCCGGGAGGTCGCGGCGCGCGAGGAGCCCGCCGTGCACGGCGGGGTGCAGCGTCTTCACGCGCCCGTCGAGCATCTCGGGGAACCGGGTCACGTCCGAGACGTCGGTGACGGCGAGGCCGGCCTCGCGGAGCGCCCTCGCGGTGCCGCCGGTGGAGAGGAGGGTGAAGTCGTGCGCACGCAGGCCGGTCGCGAACTCGACCAGGCCGGACTTGTCGGAGACGGAGAGCAGGGCGACGGGCATCGAGACGGGTGTGGGGAGTGCGGGAAGGGTGGTCAGGCGACGGCGGGAGCCGTGTCGAACGCGAACGCGTCCGCGCCGTGCACGCGGCCATCGTCGCCGAGCGTGAGCGCGCCGGCGCAGAGGGCCGCGACGCAGCGCGGGTAGAGCCGGTGCTCGGCCGCGAGCACGCGGCGCGCGAGCGAGGCGGGCGTGTCCTCCTCGCGCACGGGCACCGGCCACTGCGCGATGATGGCGCCCTCGTCGTACCGCTCGTTCACGAAGTGCACCGTGGGCCCGGTGATCCGCGCGCCCGCGCGCAGCACGGCCTCGTGCACGCGCGCGCCGTACATCCCCGGGCCGCCGAACGCGGGCAGCAGCGCCGGGTGCACGTTCACGATGCGGCCGCGGAAGGCGGCGATCACCCGCGCCGGCACGAGCCGCAGGTAGCCGGCGAGCGCGATGCACCCGACCTCGTGGGTCTCGAGCACCTCGATCACGGCCTGCGGATCGTCCCTGGGCGCCCACTCCGCCGCCACCCGGCGCTTCCGCGCGCGTTCGAGCGCCACGGCGTCCTTGCGGTCGCTCACCACGAGCACGAGGTCGGCCGGCGCGGCCGCGCCGAGGGCGTCGAGGTGATCGCAGATGGCCTGGAGGTTGCTGCCGCCGCCGGAGGCGAACACGGCCAGGCGTGCGCGGGGTGGTGTCGTCACCCGGGGAATCTACCGACGCGTCAGCCGCCGAGCACCATCGCCCCCACCGCGACGAGCCCGTCCGCGACCTCGGCCTCGCGACGCGCACGGTCGAGGTCGTCGTCGCCGGTGTCGGCGCTCGGCACGAGGATCCCGCGCGCGCCGAGCGCGGGCGCGGCGGCGATGTCGCGCCAGCGGTCGCCCGCGAGCACCGACGCGGCGAGGTCGAGCCCGAGTGCATCGCGCGCCCGCTCGTAGAGCAGCGTGGCCGGCTTCCGGCAGTCGCAGGGGCCGGTGACGTCGGGATGGTGCGGGCAATGGAACGTGCCGTCGAGCGTCACGCCAGCCTCAGCCAGCATCCGGTCGAGCGCATCGCGGACCGCGCCGTACTGCGCCTCCGTGAACATCCCGCGCGCGATGCCGCTCTGGTTCGTCACCACCACGAGCGCCCAGCCCGCGGCCTGGAATCGCCGCAGCCCCTCGACGACACCCGGGAGGAGCTCGAGCTGCGACGGGTCGCGGAGATAGTGCGCGTCGCGGACGATCGTGCCGTCGCGGTCGAGGAGCAGGGCGGGGCGCCTCGCGCGCCGCGGCGCGTCGCTCACCCGAGGGCCGCGCGCACGAGGGTCGCGAGCGTCGCGTCCTCGGCCTCGAGCACGCTCCGCAGGTCGAGCAGCAGGCGCCCGTCGGCGATGCGCCCGATCACCGGGACGGCGCCCGCGCGGAGCCGGGCCTCGAGCGTCACCGCGTCGCCCTCGAGCACCACGCACCACGACGGGAGGCGCGCGGTGGGGAAGGCGCCCCCGCCCACCGTCGCCTCGGACGCCGCGACGTGCGCGCGTTGGCCGTAGCGCGCGAGGGTCGCGACCACTGCGTCGGCGCGGGCGCGCACCCGCGCCGGTGTGGCGGTGAGCATCGCCAGCGCGGGGATCGCCTGCACGGCGATGGCGGTGTCGCGGTAGAGGCCGAGGGTCGCCTCGAGCGCCGCGAGGGTGAGCTTGTCCACGCGGAGCGCGCGCGCGAGCGGATGTTGCCGCAGCCGCGCGACCGCCGCCGCGCGGCCGAGGATGATCCCCGCCTGCGGGCCGCCGAGGAGCTTGTCGCCGCTCATGAGCACGAGTGTCGCGCCCTCCGCCGCCGCGTCGCGTGCCGTGGGTTCGCCCGTGAGCCCCCAGGGCGAGAGGTCCACCATCAGCCCGCTGCCGAAGTCGTGGATGAGCGGCACGCCCGCGTCCGCCGCGACGGTCGCCAGGTCGCGCACCGACGCCTCGGCGACGAACCCCTCCTGCGCGAAGTTGCTGCGGTGCACCTTCACGATCGCCCCGGTGCGCGGGCCGAGCGCGCGCCGGTAGTCGTCCACGTGCGTGCGGTTCGTCGTGCCCACCTCGACGAGGGTGGTGCCGCTCGTCGACATGATCTCGGGCACGCGGAAGCTGCCGCCGATCTCGACGAGCTCGCCGCGGCTCACGAGCGTCTCGCGGCCGGCGGCGAAGGCCTGCAGGGCGAGCACGAGCGCGGCGGCGCAGTTGTTCACCACCAGTGCGTCCTCGGCGCCGGTGAGCTCGGTGAGGAGCGCGGCGCAGTGCACGTGCCGCGACCCGCGGGCCCCGCGCGCGAGGTCGTACTCGAGCGTGGAGGCGCCGCGCGAGACCTCGGCGATCGCCTCGAGCGCGAGGGCGGCGAGCGGGGCGCGGCCGAGGTTGGTGTGCAGCACGACACCGGTGGCGTTGATCGTGGCGCGGAGCGAGGGGGCGATGCGGTGCGCGATGCGCTGCTCCACCTCGCGCACCCAGCCGTCGTCATCCACGGGGAGCGTGGCGCCGCCGTGCCCGTCGGCGCGCGCGTCGGCGATGATCGCGCGCACGGCGTCCGTCACCAGGGTCCGCGGTGAGCGCTCGATGAGCGCGCGCATCGCGGGGCGCTCGAGCACCACGCCGACCGAGGGGAGGGAGCGGCGCTCGGTGGTCACGGCGTGCGGCCGGACGGAGGGCGTGACGGCGGGGGGCGTACCGGGGCGGCCGTGCTGTCCTTCTCCACGGGCTTCGGCGGCGGGCTGATCCTGAATTGCCGTTCCGAGGAACGGCGCGCGCCGGAGAGCCCCTCCGCCTGGATCGCGGTGACGCGGTAGTCGCCCGGCGCGAGCGGCGCGCGGAGCGTCACGACCCAGTTCTGCACCGGCACCGGGCGCGCGAGCGCCGGGCCGGCTCGCGTGGTGTCGGATGCCGGGCCCGTCACGCGCGCGGTCACTTGGGCAGGCGGGCGCACGGTGTCGGCGGCGGCGCGTCCCGGGTCCGCGGCGGCGCGCGAGGTGTCCGCGGCGGTGCGCAGGCTGTCGGCGCGCGCGCGGGCCACGCGGGCGAGCGAATCGTGGCGCGTCGCCGGCATCGCCTCGCCCGTCGCGATGCGCGTGGAGTCCTCGCCCTGCAGCACGAGGCTCGTCGAGTCCGGCGTCCACGCGAGCGCGGTGGCGCGGTCGAACCTCACGCGCAGGGCAAGCGAATCCACGGGCTCCACCACCTCGATGCGTGGCCCGACGGTGTCGTGGACGAAGGCGTAGAAGTCGCTCGCGGCAGTGGTCGCGACGCTCACCGTGGCACTGTCGAACGCCTCGCGCTCGTCGAGCTGCCGGTTGGCGGTCGCGTCGATCCAGGCGCGCACGTGGTAGCGCGCGGGGGTGAGGTCGCGAAGGGCGAAGCGGCCGGAGGTGTCGGCCCTGGTGACCCAGCGGAAGGTGGTGTCGGACGCGACGAACGCCTCGACGCGCGCCAGCGCCGCCGGGCGCCCCGCGACCCAGTCGAACACCACTCCCGTCAGTGCACCCTGGGCGATGGAGTCGCCGGTGCTGAACACCAGCTCCTGCGCCAGTCGCACCGCGTTGCCGCGCAGGTCGGCCAGGCCCGGGAGGAGCGTGAGCCGATAGGTGGTGTTCGGGCGGAACCCGCCGCGCGGCTCGATCTCGAGGGCGGTGCGCCGCCACGTCACCCGGTCGCGCCCGTCGGTTGGTGAGAGCCGCACGAGTGCGTCGAGCGTGCCGGTGGTGCCGAAGCTGCCGGCGCCGGTGCCGCCGGTGCGCTCGCTCACCACCTCGTTGAACCGCAGGACGATCGACGAGGCCTTCACGCCGACGGCGTTCGAGTCGGGTGACGCGCCGGCGAGCACGGGGGGCGCGACGTCGGGCGGGCCGCCCGGCGGCATCCCCGGGGAGGCGCAGGCCGCGCCGATCGAGAGGCAGGCCGCGCCGATCGAGGCGCCCAGCGCCGCGGCTCGAAGCCAGCCTCGGCGCGTCACCCGCACAGCTCGGCCACCTTCGCCGACAGCTGCTCCGCGCGCGCGCTCCACTCGCGCTCCTTGGCCCGCTCTCCCTCCACCACCTCGGCCGGCGCCCTGGCCGTGAACTGCTCGTTCGCCAGCCGGCCGCGGAGCGCGCCGAGCTGCCTGGCCAGCCCGGCGAGCTCGACACGGAGTCGCGCGCATTCCTTCTCCAGGTCCACCATCCCCTCGAGCGGGAGCGCGAGCTCGAGCCCGCTCGGCAGCACGGCGTGCGCCGCGGCGCCGGCCGGAGCCGCCCCCACGTGCACCTCCGACCGCGCGAGCCGGTGCACGAGCGCCGCGTTCTCCACCAGCACCGCACCGCCGTCGCCCTTCGCCACGTAGGTCCTGATGGTCTGGCCCGGCGTGACCGCGTACTCGGAGCGCAGCCGGCGGATCGCGTCGATCGCCTCGCGCACGACGTCGAACTCCGAGCCGCCGGTGTGCGCGCCGCCGCGCGAGTCCCTCGCGCCACGCCAGTCGGTGCGCGCCGTCGACGGCCAGCGCGACGCCGCGAGGAAGCGTCCCGGCGTCGCGCCGGGCAGGCGCTGCCAGAGTGCCTCGGTCACGAAGGGCATGATCGGATGCAGGAGCCGGAGTCCCTGGTCGAACATGTGCACGAGCACCGCGCGCGCGACCTCGCGGTCGGCGCCGCGTTCGGCGAGCCGTGCCTTGACCGCCTCCACGTACCAGTCGGCGAGCTCGTTCCAGACGAACCGGCGCGCCGCCTCCGCGTACGCGTCGAGCCGGAGCCCCACCTGCCGGTCCGCCGGTGGCCAGTGGCCCGCGCGCGGACGCGCGGGGCCGAGCGCGGCGTCGCACTCGGCGATCGCCGCGTCGAGTCGGCCGAGGATCCAGCGGTCCGCGAGCGTGAACGCCGCGGCATCCACCTGGGCGAGGGGCGTGACGGGGTCTTCGCCCACCTGGAGCAGGATGAACCGCCCGATGTTCCACAGCTTGGTCGCGAAGTTGCGCCCGGGAGCGAACGACTTGTCGAGGTCGTCGGGGTCGAGCATCACGTCCACGCCGAGTCCCATCCCCTGGATGAGGGTCCAGCGCAGCGCGTCGGCGCCGTAGCGCTCCACCACGTCCAGCGGGTCGATCCCGTTGCCGAGGGACTTCGACATCTTGCGGTGCTTCATGTCGCGCACCGTGCCGTGCAGGTACACCGAGTGGAAGGGCGCGCGCCCCATGAAGGCGTAGCCCGCCATGATCATCCGGGCGACCCAGAAGAAGAGGATATCCGGTGCCGTCACGAGCACGTCGCTCGGGAAGAAGGCCTTGAGGTCCTCGGACTCCTCGTCGGGCCAGCCGAGCGTGCTGATGGGCCAGAGCCACGACGAGAACCAGGTGTCGAAGACGTCCGGGTCCTGCTCGAGCTTCGTGCCGCCGCACGTCCCGCACGCCGTCGGGTCCTCGCGGTGCGCATCCGCGTGGCCGCAGTCGCCGCAGGTCCAGACCGGCACGCGATGCCCCCACCAGAGCTGGCGCGAGATGTTCCAGTCGCGGATGCCCTCGAGCCAGTTGATGTACACCTTCTCCCACTTCTCCGGGAGGAGGCGGACGGCGCCGTCCTTCACCGCGGCCAGGGCGGGCTCGGCCAGGGGCGCCATCCGCACGAACCACTGGTCCGAGAGGCGCGGCTCGACGACCGTGTCGCAGCGGTAGCAGTGGCGCACGCTGTGCGCGTGCGTCTCCACCTTCACGAGGGCGCCGCTCGCCTCGAGCTGCTGCACGATCCGCCGCCGCGCGTCGAAGCGGTCGAGCCCGCGCAGCTCCGCCGGCACGCGACCCGCAGCGTCGACGATCTCGCCCATGCGTCCCTCGGGTGAGATGACGACCGGCATCGCGAGGCCGTGCCGCTTGCCGACGTCGAAGTCGTTCGCGTCGTGCGCGGGGGTGATCTTGAGCGCGCCCGTGCCGAACGCGCGCTCCACGTAGGCATCGGCGATGACGGGGAGCGCGATGCCGGTGAGGGGGAGGGCGACGGTGCGGCCGACGAAGGCCGCGTAGCGCGCGTCGTCGGGGTGCACGGCGACGGCGACGTCGGCGAGGAGCGTCTCCGGCCGCGTGGTGGCGATCGTGAGGCCCTGCGACGCATCGTCGGCGAGCGCGTAGCGGATGTGGTAGAGCTTCCCCACGCTGTCGTGGAACTCCGCCTCCTCGTCCGAGAGCGAGGTGAGGCAGCGCGGGCACCAGTGGATGACGCGGTGGCCGCGATAGACGAGCCCGCGCTCGTGGAGCCGCACGAACGCCTCGCGCACGGCGCGCGAGAGCGCGGGGGAGAAGGTGTAGGCGGTGCGCGACCAGTCCGCCGAGGCGCCGATCGCGCGGAGCTGCTTGAGGATGAGCCCGCCCGTCTCCTCGACGAACGCCTCGGTGCGCTCCACGAAGGCCTCGCGGCCCACGTCGAAGCGCGTCTTGCCCTCCGTCGCCAGGATCTTCTCGACGACGTTCTGCGTGGCGATGCCCGCGTGGTCGGTGCCCGGGAGCCAGAGCGCCTCGTCGCCCACCATGCGGCGCCAGCGGATGAGGACGTCCTGGACCGTGTTGTTGAGCCCGTGGCCGACGTGCAGGACGGCCGTGACGTTGGGCGGGGGGATGAGGATCGTGAACGGGTCACGCTCGCCGCCGGCGCGCGTGGTGCGCGCGGCCTCGGCGCGGAAGAGGCGCGCGGCCTCCCAGGCCTCGCTCAGGGTGGTCTCGGCGGAGCGGAAGTCGAAGTGGGTCGGGAACTCCGGGTGCGCCGCGGCCCCGGTGCCCTCGTCGGGCGCGGCGGCGTCGTTCAGCTGGCTCATCCGTGGAAAGCTAGCCGCCCATCAAGGGAGGCGGCGACCGTCAGCGGCGGTTCCTCACCGTGAGGCGCTGGCGGACCGCGGCCACACCGGGGACGCCGCGCGCGATGGTGACGGCGTGGGCCACCTCACGCGCGCGCCGCACCTCGCCGTGCAGGACGATCGCGTCGCCGGGCACCTGCTCGATCTCCACGTCCTGGTCGGCGAGGACGGGGTCGTTGGTGAAGGCCTCGAGCACGCGCGCGTCGAGGGCGGGCGCGTCGGCGTCGTCGGCGGAGTCGTCGATCTCCTCGTCGTCGAGGTCGTCGTCCTCGTCCTCGTCGTCGTCGTCCTCGTCGTCGTCGACGTCATCCTCTTCCTCCTCCTCTTCCTCCTCGTCATCCTCGTCGTCGTCCTCGTCGTCCTCGTCGTCCTCGTCGTCCGACTCATCCTCGAACTCGTCGTCGACGTCATCCTCCTCCGCATCCTCGTCTTCGAGTCCCACGTCCTCGTCGTCCTCGACCTCGTCGTCGGGCTCCTCGGCGCTGGTCCCGTTCCCCTCCCACGCGTCGCGCACGCCGATCGCCGCCTCCACCAGCGGTTCCCAGCGCCTCGAGGCGCGCGCGACCAGCGCGCGGCCGCGGTCGAAGAGGGTTCGCAGCGAGAACGCTCGGCCACTCAGCCGTTCCGCCACCAGCGCCCCCGCCACCAGTCCCACGGCCGTCCCGGCCGCGATCCAGGAGATCGTGTGGTCGCTCGTCTCGGCGCGTCTCGTCGGCTGGGGCATGCGATGCGTGTCGTGGTTGGCAGGCGTGGGAACGGGCGGCTACCTTGAACGCTGTCCCTTCGCGCGCGGCACGGCAAGCGCGGCCGGGCGCGCGGAACCGCGCGCCGCCGCGGGCTGAAGAGCCGCGGCACCAGCGTCCTCCCTCCGCATCCGCACCATGTCCGCCCAATCCTCCGCGTCACGCTCCGGCGACGCCCCGCTGCGCTGGCGCACGGCGTGGGGGTGGGGCCTGTTCTTCGCGCTCCTGTTCGCCGGCCTCGTGCTCTTCTGGCGCTTCGTCGGCCACGTTCCCGTCCTGCACCAGGCCGTGCCGCCCCGATGATGGCTCCGTCCACCGCCGCTCCCGAGATGCTCGTCCTCACGCTCCCCGACGGCGCCACGCGCGAGGTGCCCGAGGGCACCCTCGCCCGCGACGTGGTGGCGAGCATCGGGCCGCGGCTGCTGCTGGCCGCCATCGCCGTCTCGGTCGACGGCGTGGTGCAGGACCTGATGACCCCCCTCCGTGCCGGCGGTGCGTTCCAGGTGCTCACGGAGAAGGACCCGCGCGCGCTCGCCGTGCTCCGCCACTCGGGCGCCCACATCCTCGCGACCGCCGTGCGCCGGCTCCGCCCCGACGCGAAGATCGGCTTCGGCCCCGCCATCGACGACGGCTTCTACTATGACTTCGAGGTCGCCCAGCCCTTCACGCCGGAGGACCTCGCGGGGTTCGAGTCGGAGATGCGGAAGGTGATCGCCGAGAAGTACCCGTTCGTGCGCGCCGAGGTCTCGCAGGCGGAGGCGAAGACGCTCTTCGCGGACGACCCGCTCAAGCTCGAGCGGCTGGAGGACTTCGAGGGCTCGGACGAGATCATCTCGACCTACACGGACGGCCCCTTCACGGACCTCTGCCGCGGGCCGCACGTCCCCGACACGTCCTACCTCAAGCACTTCAAGCTGCTGCACACCGCGGGCGCCTACTGGCGCGGCGACGAGCGCCGCCAGATGCTGCAGCGCATCTACGCGACGGCCTTCTTCAGGAAGGAGGAGCTCGACGCGCACCTCCACCAGATCGAGGAGGCGCGCAAGCGCGACCACCGCGTGCTCGGCAGGGCGCTCGACCTCTTCCAGTTCTTCCCCGTCGCGCCCGGCGCCGCCTTCTGGACGCCCCGCGGCACGCAGCTCTGGAACACCCTCGAGGGGTTCGTGCGCGAGCGGCAGCGCGATGCCTTCCTCGAGATCAAGACGCCGCTCCTCTACACCAGGAAGCTCTGGGAGCAGAGCGGCCACTGGGGCAAGTACCGCGAGAACATGTTCCTCGTGCTCGACAGCGAGACGCAGGAGCACGACATGTCGCTCAAGCCGATGAACTGCCCCTCGCACCACCTGTACTTCGCCGCGACCAAGCACTCGTACCGCGAGCTGCCCAAGCGGTACGTGACCTTCGACGTGCTGCACCGGAACGAACTCTCCGGCGCGCTCTCGGGGCTCACGCGGGTGCGGCAGTTCGCGCAGGACGACTGCCACGTGTACCTGCGCGAGGACCAGATCGCCGACGAGGTCCGCTTCCTCATGGACTTCATCCTCGCGTACTACGACACCTTCGGCCTTGCGGCGCGCCTCAGGTTCGCCACGCGGCCCGCGGTGCGGATCGGCTCCGACGAACTCTGGGACCGCGCCGAGGGCGCGTTGCGCGCCGCACTCGAGAAGACGGGGCGGCCGTACGAGATGAAGGAGGGGGACGGCGCCTTCTACGGCCCCAAGATCGACTTCGACGTGCTCGACTCGATCGGCCGCGCCTGGCAGCTGGGCACCATCCAGCTCGACTACAACGCGCCCGAGCGGTTCGACCTCGAGTACACGGGGGAGGACAACACCGCCCACCGGCCGGTGGTGATCCATCGCGCCGTGAGCGGGTCGTTCGAGCGGTTCATCGCGATCCTGATCGAGCACTTCGCGGGTGCCTTCCCGCTCTGGCTCTCGCCCGAGCAGGTGCGCGTGCTGCCGATCTCCGACGACGTCGCGGGGTATGCCGAGGAGGTGACGGCAAGACTCCGCGCCGCCGGCATCCGTGCCGCCTGCGACGATCGCAGCGACACGCTCAACTACCGGATCCGGGATGGCGAGGTCATGAAGGTCCCCTACATGGCGGTGATCGGGAAGCGCGAGGCCGAGGCCGGGCAGGTGGCCGTGCGCGCGCGCGGGGCGGGGAAGAAGCAGGAGGTCGTCTCCGTGGACGCGTTCCTGGCGCGGCTCACGGAGGAGATCCGGTCGCGCGCATTGACCGGGTCGGGCGCGGAGGCGGCGTCATGATCGCCGCGCTCCGCCACGGCGGTGCGCGCGCTCGCGCGCACGCGCGCGCCCTCCTCGCCGCGCTCGCGACGCTCGCCGCGCTCGCGACGCTCGGTGCGCTCGCGTCCACCACCCTCGCCGCGCAGGAACTCGGCAAGCCCCGCCTCGACGCCGTCCGCGTCGCCGGCGAGGCCTTCGGCGGCGCCTACGCCGGCATCGGCGGCTTCGTGCTCGGACGCTACGTCGGCAATGGCATCGCCGACCTGGTCGGCGTGGAGAGCGAGGTCACGCGGCGGCGCACCGGCTACGCGGCCGGCATGCTCGTCGGCGGTGCGGCCACGGCCGGGGCCGTCTACCTGATCGGCTCGATGGGCAACGAGGCGGGCGACTTCAACGCCACCGCGCTCGGCACCGGCGTCGGCTTCGTCGCCGCGGTCGGCATCGCGCAGATGTTCCTCGACCCCGACGGGCGTCCGCGCGCGGGCATGAGCACGCGCATGCGCTGGACCGCGATCAACATCGTCGCGCTCCTGCCGGCCATCGGCGCCACCATCGGCTTCAACTCCACCCGACGCTTCCAGTAGAGGTCCTCCGCCCATGCCCGACCGCACGCCCGTCATCGTCTCCGCCGCCCGCACGCCCATCGGGCGATTCCTCGGGGGCCTGGGCACCGTCACGGCGCCCGAGCTCGGCGCGGCGGCCATCCGCGCCGCGGTGGAGCGCGGGAAGATCGATCCGGCCGAGGTCGGCGAGGTGATCATGGGGAACGTGCTGCAGGGCGCGGTGGGCCAGGCACCGGCGCGCCAGGCGGCGATCAAGGCGGGCATCCCCGGCGACGTGCCCGCCTACACGGTGAACAAGGTCTGCGGCTCCGGCCTGCAGGCGGTGATGCTCGCGGCGCAGGCGATCCGCGCGGGCGACGAGCAGCTGCTCATCGCCGGCGGGCAGGAGTCGATGTCGCTGGCGCCGCACTTCGTGCGCGGGATGCGCACGGGCGTCAAGTTCGGCCCGCAGGCGATGGGCGACCTGCTGATCACCGACGGGCTCTGGTGCTCGTTCTATGACCGTCACATGGGCGGCCACGCGGAGTACACGGCCAGGAAGGCCAAGGTCACCCGCCAGCGGCAGGACGAGTTCGCGCTCGCCTCGCACCAGAAGGCGGTCGCGGCGATCAAGGCCGGGCGCTTCACGGCGGAGATCGTCCCCGTGGAGGTCCCCGGCCGGAAGGGCCCGACCGTGGTGGACACCGACGAGTCGCCGCGCGAGGACACCTCGCTCGATGCGCTGGCCAGGTTGCGGCCCGCCTTCCCGAAGGATGCGCCCAAGGACATGAAGCCGGACGAACTCACCGTCACGGCGGGCAACGCGCCGGGCCTCAATGACGGCGGCGCGGCCCTCGTGGTGGCGTCCGAGGCGTACGCCAAGGCGCACGGCCTCCCCGTCCTCGCCCGCATCACCGGCTACGCCTCCGGCGGCGGTGACCCGCAGGACCTCTTCTTCGCGCCCATCGTCGCGGTGCGGAACCTGATGAAGAGGACCGGCGCCAGGATCGGCGACTACGACCTGATCGAGGCCAACGAGGCCTTCGCCTCGCAGGCGCTCGCCGACGGCGACGCGCTCGGCTGGGACTGGGCGCGCGTGAACGTGAATGGCGGCGCGATCGCGCTCGGGCACCCCATCGGCGCCAGCGGTGCGCGCGTCCTCGTCACGCTGCTCCACGCGCTCGAGCAGCGGGGCAAGCGCACCGGTCTCGCCACGCTCTGTCTCGGTGGCGGCAACGCGGTGGCGCTGAGCGTGGAACGCGCCTGACGCGGTGAACCACCGGGCGCGCGCGTGACCGCGTTCAACGAACGGGTCGACGAAGCGATCGGCATCCTCGGACGCCTCGTCGCCTTCACCGCGGCGACGCTCCTGGTGGTCTTCCTCTGCGGGATCGCACTCAAGCCCGTCTTCCCGGCCGGCGTCCCGCCGGGGCTGGAAGGGCGCGTCTTCATCGCCGTCATCGTCACCTTCGCGCTCGTGGTCGCGCACGTCGTGGTGGTGGCCCTGCTCGAACGCGCCGAGTGGCAGGTGACCGGGTTCCAGGTCGATGGCTGGCGGCCGCTGGCGCTCGCCATCGGGCTGATCGCGGGGCTCGCCGGCGTCCTGCTGCCGGGTGGCATCCTGCTCTCGACGGGGCACATCAAGGTGATCACCGGCGTGCCGGGGCCCTGGTTCCCGTTCGCCGCGAGCTCCCTGGGCGTCTTCGCCGCACTGGCGGCGATGGAGGAGCTCATCTTCCGCGGCTACTTCTTCGGCCTGCTGCTGGACCGGTGGGGGCCGCGCGCGGCGATCGGGTGCACGACGGCCGGTTTCGCGCTGCTGCACTTCTTCAACCCGGGCGCGACCGCGTGGACGCTCCTCGGCGTGGGCGTGGCGGGGTTCTTCCTCGGGATGCTGCGGTACGCGACCGGCAGCCTCGCGGCGGCGTGGCTCGCGCACGTGGCGATCAACTGGGCGCAGGCCGCGGTGTTCCGGATCCCCGTGAGCGGGCTCCACCTCCAGCTCCCGCCGGGTTTCCACGGCGAGATGCAGGGACC
Source organism: Gemmatimonadota bacterium (assembly GCA_029884515.1). Lineage (GTDB taxonomy): Bacteria > Gemmatimonadota > Gemmatimonadetes > Gemmatimonadales > Gemmatimonadaceae > Pseudogemmatithrix. Next base: position 5,193 of record JAOUHR010000002.1, on the reverse strand, counting down.
GGCCTGGCTGACCGGTGGCGCGTGGGGCCTCGAAGGCGGGGTGGCCACCGCCGCGGCGTTGCTCCTGATTAGCTTACTGCTCCTCGGCGTGCGCGCGCCCACCGTGGGCACCGGACGCCGCCGCTGACACCGCGGCCGCAGGCCGCGTTCCCGCAACTGACTCCCCGATGTCCGATCGTTTCGCCATCGTCGGTGCCGGCCAGATGGGCAACGGCATCGCGCACGTGTGCGCCACCAGCGGGTTCCCGGTCACGCTCATCGACGTGGCCGCCGAGGCGCTCGCGAAGGGCCGCGCGACCATCGAGAGGAACCTCGACCGGCAGGTGAAGAAGGGCAGCCTCGACGCCGCGGCGAAGGACGCCGCCCTCGGCCGGATCACCACGAGCACGGCGCTCGACGGCGTCGAGGGCGCGACCGTCGTCGTCGAGGCCGCCACCGAGCGGAAGGACCTCAAGTTCCAGATCTTCCGCGACCTCGACCGGCTCGCCGGCCAGGAGGCGATCCTCGCGACGAACACCAGCTCGATCTCCATCACCGAGATCGCCGCCGTCACCACGCGGCCGGGGCAGGTGATCGGGATGCACTTCATGAACCCGGTGCCGGTGATGGCGCTGGTGGAGGTGATCCGGGGCCTCGCGACCACCGATGCCACGAACACGCGCACCGTCGCGCTGGCCAGGGCGCTCGGCAAGACGCCGGTGGAGGCGAACGACTTCCCGGGCTTCATCGCGAACCGCATCCTGATGCCGATGATCAACGAGGCCTGTTACGCCGTGATGGAGGGCGTCGGCACGCCGGAGGCGGTGGACCAGGTGATGAAGCTCGGCATGAACCACCCGATGGGCCCGCTGACGCTCGCCGACCTCATCGGCCTCGACACCTGCGTCGCGATCCTCGAGGTGCTGCATGCGGGGCTGGGCGACCCGAAATACCGGCCCTGCCCGCTGCTCAGGAAGTATGTCGCGGCAGGCTGGTACGGCCGGAAGTCCGGGCGCGGTTTCTACCAGTACGACGCGTGAGCACTGCTCGCCTCGTGCGTCGGGCCCGCGCATGATCCACGAGCTCCGGGACCTCACCGAGGAACAGTTCGCCATCGTCGCCACCGCGCGAGCCTTCGCGGACGAGCACGTGCGGCCCTTCTCGGCGCAATGGGACCGCGACAGCCACTTCGAGCCCTCGCTCATCAAGAAGCTCGGCGACCTCGGCTTCCTCGGCATGCTCCTGCCGGTGGAGTACGACGGACTCGGCCTCGAGGCGAAGAGCTACCTGCTGGCGCTCGAGGAGATCGCCGCCGCCGATGCCTCGGTGGCGGTGATGATGTCGGTGCACAACTCCCTGCCGACGCAGATGTTGAATGCCTTCGGCACCGAGGCGCAGAAGCGACGGTTCCTGGCGCCGATGGCGCGCGGCGAACTGCTCGGCGCCTTCGCCCTCTCCGAGTCGGACGCCGGATCGGACGCCTCGGCGATCCGCTGCCAGGCGCGCCGCGAGGGCGACGACTGGATCGTGGACGGCACCAAGGCGTGGGTGACGAGCGGCACGCACGCCGGCGTCGTCATCGCGATGATCCGCACCGACACGCCCGACGACCGCCGGCGCTCGAAGGGCATCTCCGCCTTCATCCTCACGCCCGACCTCCCGGGCTTCACGGTGGCGAAGAAGGAGGACAAGATGGGCCTCCGGGCCTCGCCCACCGTGCAGCTCGTGTTCGACGGGATGCGCGTGCCGGGCGACCGGATGATCGGCGTGGAGGGACAGGGGTTCATCTACGCGATGCAGTCGCTGGAGCACGGCCGGCTGGGCATCGCCGCGCAGTCCGTGGGCATCGCGCGCGCCGCCTTCGAGGCCGCGCGCGACCATGCCTCGGAGCGGAAGCAGTTCGGCCAGCCGATCGCCGAGTTCCAGGGGATCCAGTTCAAGCTCGCCGACATGGCCACCCGGCTCAGCGCGGCACGCGCATTGCTGCACATGACCGCGGCCGCCAAGGACCGCGGCGTGCTCGTGCCGGGCGAGGTCTCGATGTGCAAGCTCTTCGCCAGCGAGATGGCGATGTGGATCACCACGCAGGCGATCCAGGTGTTCGGCGGATACGGGTACGTGAAGGAGTATCCGGTGGAGAGGTACTTCCGTGACGCCAAGGTCACGGAGATCTACGAGGGTACGTCTGAAGTGCAGCGGATCATCATCGGAAGGGCTGTCTCCAAGGAGTGAGGGGTGAGCGGTGAGGGGTGAGGGGCCGCGGGCCCGCACCCCGGATCCACTCGCCGTGCGTCCCTCACGCCTCCCACCTCACACCTCCCCCCGTCGTCATATGAAGCTCTTCGAGACCATCGCCCAACTCGGCCACGAGCAGTTGGTCATCTGTGCCGACAAGTCGTCGGGCTACCGCGGCATCATCGCGATCCACGACACCACGCTCGGCCCGGCGCTGGGCGGCACGCGCTTCTGGAACTACGAGTCCGACGAGGAGGCCATCGTCGACGCGCTGCGGCTCGCGCGCGGCATGACGTACAAGAACGCGGTCGCCGGCCTCAACCTCGGCGGCGGCAAGTCGGTCATCATCGGCGACAACCGCACGGCCAACCGCGAGATGCTCTTCCGCGCGCACGGCCGGTTCGTGGAGTCGCTCGGCGGGCGCTACGTCACCGCCGAGGACGTCGGGACGAGCACCGCCGACATGGACTTCGTGCACATGGAGACCGACCACGTCGCCGGGCTCGCGAACAAGTCCGGTGACCCCTCCCCCGTCACGGCGCACGGCGTCTTCCGCGCGATCGAGGCCTCGGCCAAGCACCGCTGGGGCGTCTCCTCGCTCGAAGGGAAGACGATCACCGTGCAGGGGCTCGGGCACGTGGGCACCTTCCTCTGCCGCGAGTTGCACGCGGTGGGGGCGAAGCTCATCGTCACGGACATCCGGCCCGAGCGCGTGCGCCCCATCGTGGACGAGTGCGGGGCGAAGGCGGTGCAGGGGGACGAGATCTACTCCGCCCGGGCCGACATCTTCGCCCCCTGCGCGCTCGGCGCGATCCTCAACGACGACACGATCCCGAAGCTCCAGGTGGAGGTCGTGTGCGGCGGCGCGAACAACCAGCTCCTCGATCCGGACCGGCACGGCGCGGCGCTGGCGAAGCGCGGGATCCTCTATGCCCCCGACTTCGTGGTGAACGCGGGGGGCGTGATCAACGTCTACGGCGAGATCGCGGGCTGGACCCGCGAGCGCTCGCTGCGCAAGGCCGACGAGATCTTCGACACCATCCTCGGCATCTACGACATCGCCAAGGAGGACGGCGTCTTCACCTACCTCGCCGCCGACAAGCTGGCCGAACGGCGGATCGCGGCCGTGCGCGGGCTGGTGCGCACCCGGCCGCAGTACCCGAACAAGGGCTGAGCATGCCGAAGGAACGGATCCCCATCGCGTCGGACCACGCCGGCTTCGAGCTCAAGCAGCACTTGGTCTCCGCCCTCACCGCGCTCGGCTTCGAGGCGGACGACATCGGCACGCACTCGCCCGCCTCGACCGACTACCCCGACTACGCGCACCCGCTCGCCGAGCAGGTGGAGCGCGGCGAGGTGAAGCGCGGCGTGCTGCTCTGCGGCACCGGACTGGGGATGGCGTACGCGGCGAACCGCCACCCGGGCGTCCGGGCGGCCGTCGCCTGGACGCCGGAGATCGCCGCGCTCTCGCGCAAGCACAACGACTCGAACGTCCTCGTGCTGCCGGCGCGGTTCGTGAGCGAGGAGGACGGGGTCGCGATCCTCAAGACCTGGCTCGAGACGGGCTTCGAGGGTGGCCGCCACGAGCGGCGCGTGGAGAAGATCGAGACGCCCATCGGGGCACCCAAGGGAGCGAACCCATGAAGCCCGGCTGGAACACCTGGGACCGCCGGATGCCCGGCGCGGCGCTGCAGGGCACCGACCCGGCGATCGCGGGACTCCTCGCCGAGGAGACGCGGCGCCAGTCGGAGGGGCTCGAGCTCATCGCGAGCGAGAACTTCGTCTCTCCCGCCGTGCTCGAGGCCCTCGGATCCGCGCTCACCAACAAGTACGCCGAGGGGCTGCCGGGGAAGCGCTACTACGGCGGCTGCGAGGTGGTGGACCAGGTGGAGCAGCTCGCGATCGACCGCGCCAGGCAGCTCTTCGGCGCCGACCACGCGAACGTGCAGCCGCACTCGGGCGCGACGGCGAACGCCGCCGTCTACCTCGCCTTCCTCAAGCCGGGCGACACGGTGCTGGGGCTCGACCTCTCGCAGGGCGGGCACCTCACGCACGGCTCGCCGGTGAACTTCTCCGGGCTCACCTACCGGGCGGTGCACTACGGCGTCGATGCCAAGGGCATCATCGACTATCCGGCGATGCGCGAGATGGCGCGCCGCGAGAAGCCCCGGATGATCATCGCGGGCTACAGCGCGTATTCGCGCGTGCTCGACTACGCGCAGTTCGTGGACGCCGCGAAGGAGGTGGGCGCGATCTTCATGGTGGACATGGCGCATTTCGCCGGCCTCGCCGCGACGGGTGTGTACCCGAGCCCGGTGCCGCACGCCGACGTGGTCACCACCACCACGCACAAGACGCTGCGCGGCCCGCGCGGCGGGTTGATCCTCTGCAAGGCGAAGCACGCGAAGGCGATCGACAAGGCCGTCTTCCCGGGTACGCAGGGCGGCCCGCTCGAGCACGTGATCGCCGCGAAAGCCGTGGCCTTCAAGGAGGCGCTGGAGCCGTCGTTCACCACCTACTCCCGGCAGACCGTCGCCAACGCGCGCGCGCTGGCCTCGGCCCTCATGGGGCACGGGTTCCACATCGTCTCCGGCGGGACTGACAACCACCTGATGCTCGCCGACCTCCGCCCCAAGAGCGCCACGCTCACGGGCAAGCTCGCCGAGCACGCGCTGAATCAGGCCGGGATCACGGTGAACAAGAACACCGTGCCCGGCGAGACCCAGTCGCCCTTCGTCACGAGTGGTATCCGGATCGGCACCCCGGCCGTCACTACCCGGGGGATGCACGAACCCGAGATGCAGCGGATCGCCGACCTGATCGACCGCGTCCTCGCCGCCCCCGAGGACCCCGGGGTCGCCGCCGCCGTGAAGGTCGACGTGAAGGCGATGGCCGACGAGTTCCCGCTGTACCTGTAGTGGCAGTGGACGTGAGCGACGAGATGTCCGATACTGAGCATCCACGCTGGCAGGAGAGGGG
>JAOUHR010000159.1 GCA_029884515.1 Gemmatimonadota bacterium | reverse complement strand
GTCGCCAGGCTCGGGTCACTCGACTCCCAGGTCGCGGCGACCGGATCGCCATCGACCGTGGCGGTGAACTGCTGCGGAACGCCTTCGTCAACTCCGACGTACGCCGGGTCGACAGCGAAGACGTTGGTCTGCTCCGTCGACGAGTACTTGTTGTCGATGCAGCCGGCGGCAGCGACAAGAAGCAGAAGTCCGGACATCCTGGCTACGTTGCGAAGATGCATAGTGGGGGTGGCTCCTGATAAGTACGTGTGCCCCGACCACGGGAACCGCGACTCGGTCCCATAACGGGTGCGTGAGGCCGAACCTACGAAACGGGAAGAACCATCGCAAGTGATACCGTGGCAGGCATCTACCGCGTCACAGTGCCGTTCGCATACCGCACATGTTGTTCGCGAATCCCGGGCTTCAGCTCCACCCGATCCTCGCGCCCGGAGGGCCAGCGCACCATGAGGGCGCGCGCGCGTTCAGGTAGCGCAAGGACGGTCATCGCGGCGTCGGTGGACCAGTAGCCGCTCCCGGAACGAACCGCGCGCGCGGCTCCGAGCCGTCCCGACTCGAACTCCAGGCGCACCCAGGCCCCGATCCCATCGGGATTCGTTCGGCCACCGTCCAGCCGGACGCGCAGCCCCGGCCTCGCCGTCGCGTTCCGCCAGAGCTGCGTCGCGCCCCCGTTCTGCCCCACGGCCACGTCCACGCGGCCATCACCGTCGAAGTCCGCCACGGCCGCGCCGCGCTGGTCGCCACGCATCGCCACCCCCGACTCGCTCAGGGTGAGCGGACGGAAGGCGCCCTTGCCGTCGCCGAGGAGCACCAGGCCCGCCCCGTTGTCGAAGCGCGGGGCGCTGATCTCGGTGGGGAAGAAGTTCTGCGCCAGGAACAGGTCCTCGTTCCCGTCGCCGTCGAAGTCCGCCACCGCCACGCCGAACGAAGGCGCCAGTTGCGCCGCCACCGGGAGCGGATGTGCCTCGAAGTGATCCCCCCGACGCAGGAAGAGGGTGTGCTCGAAGGTGGTCGCGCCCACGCGGGCCGTCTGCCCCAGGCGCTCACCGAAGAGGTCCTGCACGGACGTGGTCGAGAACTCCGTGTACGTCGCGATGCGTGAACGGAGCCCAGGGAAGGCCACGCCCAGCCGCGCGAACGACTCGAGCGGCATCTCCTGCTTCGTGGCGGAGTCGGCGCGCGCGAAGAGGAGCCCGAGGTCGCTGCCGCCGAAGCTCCCGGTGTAGAGCAGGTACGGCCGGTCCGCGCTCGCCTGCCAGGGGATGTTCCGGCCCCAGCTGGTCACCACCAGGTCCGCGGTCCCGTCGCCGTCGAAGTCGCCCACCGCGATGCCGTTCCACCGGCTGCGGATGTCATTCAGCCCGAGCTCCTTGGTGCGCTCGGTCAGCCGTCCGCCACGGTTCTCCAGCACGCGCACGGGTCCGAAGTCGCCGGCCACCACGAGCTCCGGAGCGCCGTCGGCATCGAGATCCACCAGCGTCGCGGCGGAGAGCAGGCCGAGGTTGGCCAGGGCCGTGGCGTTCACGCTGTCGCGCACCAGGCCGCCGTCCGCCGTCCCCAGGTAGAGCCGCGAGGGCGCCGGCAACGGCCAGGCACCGCCGGTGACGCGCGCACCCACGAAGAGGTCGAGGGTCCCGTCGCCGTTCACGTCGCCCACCGCGAGCGGCCCCACACTCGACGTGTCACCGGCGACGAGGCTCGCGGCCGCCTGCGGCGCACCGCCGCGGAGCGCGAACGACACCACGCGCGGCAGGCCGAGTGCGGTCTCCGCGGTGGTGGCCTCATAGTTGGACTGTCCCGCGACCACGGCGCGCTCGCCCTTGGCATTCACGTACGGAGCGATCGTCGTCAGGTCGCCGCCGAGGGAGCCGGGGCTCCGCTGCTGGACGAATCGGTCGCCGGCGTTCCTGAGCACGCGGAGCGCACCACCACGGCCGTCCCCCACCACGAGGTCCTCGCGGCCATCGCCGTCGGTGTCGATCCAGGCGATGCCGGGGCCGAGCTGGCTGAAGCGGTTCGGCAGGAGTGATTGCCGGCGGTAGTCGTCGAAGAGCGTGTCGTGGTGCACCTGTCCGCCGAGTAGCGCCGTGGCGTTCTCGAAGAGGGTGCGCCGGGGAAGCGGCGCATCCGGCGGCACGGGCTTCGCGCCGGCCGCATCCACCTCGTACAGGCGGTTCGGCAGCGCGCCCGCGATCACGCTGCGCCGGTGGCCCGGCCAGTCCACCGTGATCGTCGCGCTCGTGTCGGCGCCCGCCGCGAAGACGAGCTGGTCCTCGCTGCCGGAGAGGTAGTAGCCGCCGGCGGTCATCTCCTTCCGCTGCGCGGGGAGTGAGGCGGTGCGCACCGTGACCACCGCGCCGATGCCGCCGGTGTTCGCCCGATCCCCCTTGAGTCGCACGGCGATGCGCGGCGCGGTCGCGTCGTTCCGCATCAGCGCCACCGGCGCGTCGAGCCGCGTCACCACCACGTCCAAGTCGCCGTCGAGGTCGAAGTCGGCGAGCGCGAGGCCCTGCGAGATCGCGTTCACGTCGCCCATCCCCCACCCGGCCGGCATCGCGCGGAAGGTGAGGTCGCCGTTGTTGCGGAGCGCGACGCTGCGCGTGGCCCCGTGCGGGAACTTCCCCTGCTCGCGGTTCCACGGCACGCGGGGGAACTCGTCGCGGATCCGGTCGAAGGTATCGGCGTCGCGGATGTCCCAGCGGTGGCCGTTCACCGTCAGCAGGTCCTCGTAGCCATCGAGGTCGACGTCGACGAAGGCCGACGCCCAGGTCCAGTCGGTGGCCTCCACGCCGGCGAACTGCCCGATCTCCGCCCACGAGGTGTCGCCGCGTGAGAGCTGCAGCATGTTGCGCATCCACTGTGGGCGCACGGCCGTGTTCCCCACGGGCTTGGAGAGCGGCGTGTGCGTCGGGATCCGCGCCTGCCGCTCGGCGAGCGTCGGGCTCAGCATGTCGGCGGTGAAGATGTCCACCAGCCCGTCGCGGTTCACGTCGCCGAAGTCCACCGACATGCAGGTGTTGCTCGTCGCCGTGAGCGCGTGCGACGGGGTGAGGCGGAACCCGCCGTTGCCGTCGTTGAGCCAGAACTGGTCGGGGTCCTCGAAGTCGTTGCAGACGTAGAGGTCCGGCGCGCCGTCGGCGTTCACGTCGTAGAAGCGCGCCGCCAGCGTGAAGAAGTCCGGCTCCGCCGGGAGCGGGGCGCCGCGCTCGTCCAGGAACCGCGCGCCGCTGATCGGCACGTGCTCGAACTTCCCGCCACCGACGTTCAGGAAGAAGAGGTCGGGGTCGGCGCGCTGCGAGCGCACGATCCCGCCGAGGTCGGGACGGTCCTCGATCCGGTACTCCGCCTGCCACTCGGGCTTCACGGCGTATCCGGTGGCGGTCTTCGTCACCACCTGGTCGAACATCCGCGCCTGCGGGGGATACGCGTCGAGCGCGTTCCGCACCTTGTACGTCGCCACGTAGAGGTCGAGGTCGCCATCGCCATCCACGTCGGCGAGCGTGAGCGTCGTCGCCGCGTACCCGCCGATGAGCCCGCTGGCCGCCGTGCCGTCGGCGAACTGTCCCTTGCCGTCGTTCAGGTGGAGCTTCACCGGGCCGCCGAGCGTGCCGACCAGGAGGTCGAGGTCGCCGTCGCCGTCCACGTCGGCCATCACGGTGCCCGTGCTCGCGAGGCTGTCGGTGGCGAGTCCGCTCTCCGCGGTGACGTCGCGGAAGCGCAGGCCGCCGAGGTTCCGGTAGAGGCGCGCCGGCTGCTCGACCGAGGCGAGGAAGAGATCCGGGTAGCCGTCACCATCCACGTCGCCGGCGGCGGCGCCCGCGCCGATCAGCAGGTCGCGGTTGGCGAGCGCGTGCTCGTCGTCCACGCGGTTCTCGTGGGTCAGGCCGGTGCGCTGAGGGCTCAACTCCGTGAACCCGGCGCGCGCACCCTCGGCCGAGCGCGATGCGCCGGCGACGTCGAGGGCACGCCAGCGGAAGCCGTCACCCTGCTGCCAGGCACCGACCTTCGGCGTGGGTTCGCCGCAGGCCGTGGCCAGGAGCAGTGCGCAACCCAGCCAACGGGCCGGAGCGCGACTCAAGGCGTCGTTCTCGTCTTCAGCGCCAGCACGCGCCGCGCGACGCACTCGCCCTGCACGACGCCATCGAGCACGGCGGGGATGTAGTGCACCCCGCCCCACACGCGCGACCAGGCGATGTCGTTCCGCGCCGCCGAGAACGAGGCGAAGTGGCGCGGCGGCTGGCCGACGTCCACCTGGCTCGAATCGGTGTAGGCGATCGTGTCGCCGAGGATCCCGATGAGCACCTCCACCGCCGCCCCCGACTGCACCGAGTGCCCCGACGGGTACTCGGGGAAGGGCGGCGTGGCGATCACCGTGCGGAAGTCCCTGTCGAACACTCGCTGCACGTACACCACCGGCCGCACCACGAGCGAGCGGTACTTCTCCTTCCAGCAGCCGATGAAGGCGTCGTTGATGGCGAACGAGGTGAGGGCGTAGAGTTCCGCGGCGCGCGGCGCGTCGAGCTTCCGCGCCGGGATCATCTGGTTCACCACGCTGATCCAGTGGAAGGCGGGCGTCCCCGTCGCGACGGGGTTGTCGTTCCAGAAGAGCGCGGTCTGCCGCTTCTCCGGCGTGAGCGTCTGGAGCGAGTCGTGGAACTCCTTCCCGAGCTTGTAGAACGCCGACCCGGGCTCCTCGGAGTACTCCGGCATCGGCGGTGGGGCGCACTCGTCGCCATCACGGATCACGAAGGTGCGGAGCTCGCCCCAGTAGGGCTCCGTGGGGTTCACCGGGTTGAAGGTCGGCAGCGTCGTCGCGCCGGAGGCCTTCGGGCGGTTCACGAACATCCCCTTCTCCGAGGCCTGCTCCGGATTGAGGGCGACGTTCGGGTTGGCGGTCGAGACGAAGTCCGACTGCCCCGAGAGCATCTGCGGCACGTACTGGTCGAGCGTGGCCGTGTTCTGCCACTGGTTGCGCGCCGTCGGCTGTTTCCACGGACGCCCGCGCGTCGCGAAGAAGCCGTCGGTGGCGGCCCAGGCGAGGATCGCATCGCCGAGGGCGCGCCCATGGGCCTCGGACGCCGCGCGCGACGCGGCGCTCACACCCGCCGCGACGCGCGCGTCCACCTGCGCCTGCGAGAGCGAGTCGATGGTGCGCCGCGTGCTGGCGAATCCGTCGCGGAAGAGCGAGTCGAGCACCACGCGCTCGGCCACGGCCGCGGCGACGGCGCCGTCGATCTTCGCGCCCGACGGCACGGCCGGGAGCTTGTCCAGGCCGTTCAACTGGCCGGCGAGCGACCGGAGACCCGAGGTGGGGTCGGAGGCGTAGCCCTCGAACAGGGCCAGCGACGCGTACGCCGTCATGCGTGCCGCGACCGGGGGGCCGAGCCGCTCGGCGCGCACCTTCACCAGCGAAGCGCGCGTCCACTGGGCGACGAACTGGCCGTCGGGTGGCGCCACGCGCGCGCAGGCACCGATGGAGAGGACCGCACTGGCGACGAGCAGGGCGCGCATCACCCGCGCCGGGAATCCGATGGGTCGG
>JAOUHR010000158.1 GCA_029884515.1 Gemmatimonadota bacterium | reverse complement strand
ACGCGCCCGTCCTCCATGACCAGGATCAGGTCGGCCTTCTCGATCGTCGACAAGCGGTGCGCGATCACCAGCGTCGTGCGGGCGCGCAGCAGTTCCGCCAGCGCCTCCTGGATGGCGTGCTCGGACTCCGAGTCGAGCGCCGAGGTCGCCTCGTCGAGGATCAGGATCGGCGGGTCGGTGAGCAGCGCACGGGCGATCGCGAGCCGCTGGCGCTGGCCCCCCGAGAGGCGCGTGCCCCGCTCGCCGAGCATCGTGTCGTAGCCCTGCGGCAGCTGCGAGATGAAGTCGTGCGCGTTGGCGGCGCGCGCCGCCGCCTCGATCTGCGCCGGCGTGTACCGGTCCACTGCGCCGTACGCGATGTTCGCGCGCACACTGTCGTTGAAGAGCACGGTGTCCTGGCTCACGATCCCCGTGAGCGCGCGCAGCGACGGCAGCTTGATCTCGCGCGCGTCCACGCCGTCCACCAGCACCCTGCCCCTGGTGGGCTCGATGAAGCGGGGGATGAGGTCCACCAGCGTGCTCTTCCCCGCCCCGCTCGCGCCCACCAGCGCCACCACCTCGCCCCGCCGTGCCGAGAACGAGACGTCGGCGAGCACCATCTCGTCGCCGTACGTGAACGAGACCCCGTCGAACGCCACGCCCTCGCGGAGCCCGCTCACGTCGCGCGTGCCGTGGTCGGTCGCCGTCTCGGCCTGCTCGTCGAGCACCTCGAAGAGCCGCTCCGCCGCGGCGAGCGACTGCTGTGCCGTGGTGGGCGCCTGCGAGAGCTGCTTGATGGGCTGGAGCAGCCGCATCACGAGCACCATGAAGGCGATGAGCGTGCCGCCGTCCATCGTGCGCGCCTCGAGCACCTCGCGCGCGCCGATCCAGAGCACGCCCACCGCGATGATGGTGCCCAGCACCTCCGTGAGCGGACCCGAGAGCAGCGCGAGCCGCTGCATCCGGGTCATTCCCGTCGAGTAGCGCGAGGAGGCGCCGAGGAAGCGTTCGTCCTCGTACGGCTCCCCGCGGAACGACTTCACGAGCCGCACCCCGCTCACGACCTCCTGCAGGATGCTCGTCATCTCGCCGAACTCGTCGCGCAGGCGCCGGTGGCCCTTACGGAGCTTGCGCAGGAGGGGCTGCAGGAAGGCCATCACCAGCGGCGCGATCACCAGCGAGATCAGCGTGAGCCGCGGCGACATCTTGAAGAGGATCACCACGGTCACCACGATCGTGGCCGCATTCTGCACCGTGCGCGTCGCGACCTCGGCCAGGATCGCCTTGGTCTGTTCCGTATCGGTGAGGATGCGTGCGAGGATCTGCCCCGTCTTCGTGCGGCCGAACCACGTGAGCGGCAGTCGCTGCATGTGCGAGAAGACCGCGTGCCGCAGGTCGCGCGTGATGTACTCCTGCAGCGAGGCGCCGAGCTGGCCACCGCCCCAGAGCAGGATGTTCTTCAGCGTGACCATCGCGATGATCACCAGGATCACGGCGCGCAGAGAGCCCATCGGGTCGGCGGCGTCGAGGAAGGGACCGATCAGCCGCGTCTGCAGGCTCGTGATCCAGCCCATCCCGCCGGCGATCTGGGTGGGGGAGCCGAAGAGCGTGTTGAGGAAGGGGATCAGCAGCGTGAACGCCACTCCGTCGAGCACGGCGGCGGTGACGTTCAACACGACGTTCCCCACCATCCGCCAGGCATGCGGCCGGAGGAACTCGAGCAGGCGCCGGTAGACCCGCATCAGCGCTCGGCGGTGGGAAGCGGGCGCCTGGGCGCCTGGGCGTGCATAGGAGCGGAAGATAGTCCCGGCGCGCGGACGCATCCAATCGCGGAGGTGCTGGCGGGCCGGGCGCCCACCGCCATGCGCGCGTGAGGGACGCCAAGCAGATGCGCGCCGCCCCTTCCGCCCCGCGAGGCAGCGGACGCACTTTGGGGCCGTGACCGACGCCTCCCCTCCCTTCGCTCCGGTGCGCGCGGGTTTCCCCTGCCCGGCCCTGCTCTCCGCCGCCGCGCGCGCCCCGCTCGGCGGGGCCCGCGAGAGCCTGCTCGGGGGTGTGATGGCGGTCCGGCTGAACATGGGACTGCGCCCTCCGTTCCCGCTCCCGCCGAGCGCTCGCGCGGCGCGCGCCGCAGCCGCGCGTTCCTGGCTCGGCGCACTCACGATCCCGGCGAAGACCCGTGCCGCGCTGCACAGGGCGTTCGCCGCGAGCACCGGGACCGACCTGGCGGTGGCGGCCGATGCCCTCGCGCAAGTGACCGAGGTCACATCGGCGCACCTCGATAGGGGGGCACGTTCAGAACTCGTGCGCCTGATCGAGGGTCTGCGCGTGGAGTCGGCCTCGCTTGCCGGCCTTCGCGGTGGGCCCATAGAATAGGGCGTCCGCGCTCCTACCCGCTGAGGCCACCCTGCGCCCCACAGATATCTCCCCGATCTCCCGCGTGATGCGGCGCGTGGATCTCGCCGCGGATGGCTCGGCGGCGGGGGACGGGATCCGCACGGGCTTCCCGAGTATCGACCGCTGGCTCGGAGGTGGGGTGCGCCCCGGGGATCTGGTGGTGCTCGGAGGGGACGTCGGCAGCGGCAAGTCGGCCTTGGCGCTGGCGATCGCCATGCGGGCGGCTCTGGAGGGCACACGCGTGGCCTTCCTGACCGGCGAGATGACGGTGGAGCGGGTGATGGAACGGGCGCTCGCGCTGGAGGGGCGCGCTCGGGTGGACGACCTCCGGCAGGGCCGGCTCGACGAGCTCACCCGTGCGGGCGTCGGCGCCGCGGCGCTGCGGCTCCGTGACCACGCGCCGCTCTTCGAGGTCCTCCCCCCGAAGGGGCTGGAGACACTCCAGTCCCGGGTGGCGGAACTCGACGTGCACCTGCTCGTGGTGGACTCCCTCCAGTCGCTCGCGGGGGGATCCCGGTCACAGGACGAGGAACTCGCCGCGGCGGTACGGTTCTTGAAGTCGATGGCGGTGGAACGGGGTGTCTGCGTGCTGGTGACGGCCCAGCTCCCCGCCTGGGAGCGCCGGGCCGATCCCCGGCCGACGTTGGAGGACTTCGGTGCGATGGGCGCCGTGAAGCAGCAGGCCGATGTCGTGATGGCGCTCTTCCGGGAGGAGATGTACTCCCCCGGCTACGGCGTGGAGGGGGCGACGGAGCTGCTGGTGCGCAAGAACCGGAACGGCACCACCGGCTACGTGGACCTCTATTTCTACAAGCAGTGGCTCCGCTTCGAAGACATGCTGGATCCCGATCGATAGGAGATGTGATGCGACTCGTCCGAACGATCCTTGCGCTCGCCCTGTTCGCGACCATCGCGCCGCCGCTCGTGGCCCAGGGCAACGACGCGATCGCGAAGCTCGAGGCCGAGCGGGCCCGGCGGCCGCAAAACGTCGCAGCGCTGCGTGCGCTCGGCGTCGCGTACTACAAGGCCAAACGGTACGCCGACGCGCGCACCGTGCTCGACCAGGCGCGCCGGCTCGAGCCGAAGGATGGCGTGAGCGCGCTCTACGCCGGCCTCAGCGCCGAGGCGCTCGGCGACCTCACGAGCGCGAAGGCGGCGTACAACGCGTACCTCTCCGTAGGCCGCACGCGGAAGGTGAAGAACGAGATCCGCGCCCGGCTCGTCTCGCTGGGCCGGGAGGAGGCGCTCGCCGCCGCCAAGGCGGCGGTGGCCAACGAGGCGCGCATCTCGCAGACCCCGGGATCGCCGCGTACGGTGGCCGTGCCGCCGATGACCTTCTCCGGCACCGACTCCTCGCTCCGCCCGCTCGAGCGCGGCATGGCCGACCTGGTGATCACCGACCTCGGCCGCTCGCAGCAGCTCACCGTGGTGGAACGCGACCGCATGCAGGCCCTCACCGACGAGATCCGGCTGTCGGCCGGCGGCGGTGTGGACTCCTCCACTGCCGTCCGCGCGGGCCGCCTGATCCGGGCGGGGAACCTCGTGAACGGCGCGATCGTGCAGCAGGGGACCAACCTGCGGCTCGACGCGCGCATCGTGAACGTCGCCAACGGCGTGATCGGCGACGCGGCAACCGTGAACAACTCGATGGACGCCCTCTTCGCGATGGAGAAGGCGCTCGTCTTCCAGCTCTTCACCAAGCTCGGGGTGACCCTCACGCCGGCGGAGCGGCAGCTCGTGGAGCGCCGCCCGACGAACAGCATGGCGGCCTTCCTCGCCTACAGCCGCGGCCTCCAGGCGCGTGACGACGGCCGGTTCGAGGACGCGGCGCGCTACTTCGACGAAGCACGGTCGATCGACCCCGGCTTTGGCGCGGCGGTCGCACAGGCCCAGGCGATGCAGACGTCGTCGGCCTCGGGGCAGCAGGCCACCGCCACCACCATCGAGTCGAGCATCACCAGCTCGAACGAGGCGCGCACGACCGAGTCGGCGGCCTCAAGCGGCGTGATCCGCGCCGTCGAACCGCTCGCCACCACCCTCACGCGTGTGGCGGCGGACGTGAATCCCTCGGCGGCGACCGACGCGGTCGTGACGACGAGTGCTGACCGCGCGACCTCGATCGCCGCGCCGACAACCACCGCACCGCCAACCCGTGATCCCACGACGTCCACCGTGCCCATCGACCGGCCGGTTTCGCCGCAGGGCACGGTCACCATCATCATCCGCCGCCCGTAGGCGAGGCCGATCCAGATGCGCAGACTCGTCGCAGTCTCGATGCTCGCGGTGTTGGTGCCAGCGGCGGGTCGCGCCCAGGGGCTCGGCGAATCCGCAGTGATCGGCGCGCCGCACTTCGTGCAGTACACCTTCGGTTCGGGGGCGAGCGAACGCTCGATGTCGCAGATCGCCGTCCCGCTCGTGGTGGTACTCCCCTTCTCCGACCGCTTCACGATGGACATCGCGACGTCGTACGCGAGTTCCAACCTGAAGAGCGGCGGCGCGTCGGTGAGCTCGATCAGCGGCCTCACCGACACGCAGGTGCGCGCCAACTTCTCGCTTGGCAGCGACCTGCTCGTCTTCACCGTCGGGCTCAACCTCCCCACGGGGCAGTACACGATCCCCGAGGAGCAGGTGCCGGCGGCGGGACAGATCGGCAACGACTTCCTGAACTATCCCGTCTCGGCGATGGGCAACGGCTTCGCCGGCACCGGCGGCATCGCCTACGCTCGCGCGCTCGGGAGCTGGAACCTCGGCCTCGGCGCGAGCGCCCGGAAGTCCACCGAGTTCACCGCGTTCAACGTGAACTCCTCCGACTTCCGCTTCGCCCCCGCCGACGAGTATCGCCTGCGGCTCGGCCTCGACCGGCCCGCGGGTGACGGCCAGGTGACCGTCGGCGTGTCCTATTCCGCCTTCGGCGAGGACCTCGCGGACACGACGACGTACAGCACCGGCGACCGCATCACCGCCACGGGGTCGTGGTCCTTCCCCGTGGGGAATGCGATGGGGTTCATCTCGGCCTGGAACCTCTTCCGGCTCGCCGGCCAGCAGCTCGGTGGCGACGCGCCGAAGGAGAACGTCGCGAACATCAATGCCGGCCTGAGCTTCGACTTGGGCAGCGTGCTGGTGCAGCCGAATCTCGAAGCGCGCTTCTGGCAGGTGGACGGCGCGCGCGCCGGCCAGCTCACGAACATCGGTGCGCGGCTC
>JAOUHR010000156.1 GCA_029884515.1 Gemmatimonadota bacterium | reverse complement strand
GTCGAACACCGGCATCGTGACGGCCGTGAAGGTGTGCGTGCGACGGAAGCCCGCGCGCACGCCGGCCTCGTGACGCACGGTGTCCCCCATCGCCCGGAGCGGCTCGACGAGCACTGGTGCGGAGAACGGCGCGGTGGTCATCCGCGCGCGGATCGGGACGGCCGCGCCCCGCGCGCGCGCCACGTACGTCGATGGCGACGCGTTCGCGCGCGTGCGCGACGTCACCACGCGGCCGCGCTCGCCGACGTACGAGAGCAGTTCCGCGACGAACGCGTACGTGGACTTGACGCGCCGCTCGAAGGGATCGTGCGAGTAGGCCTCGCTCAGCACGCTCACGCCGTTCCGCAGGCCGAAGTAGTTCGTGCCGTAGCGTGGCTTGTGCTCGTACGTCACCCAGCTCCCCTTCTCGAGCGACGCCGGATCCTCGCGCTGGCCGTTCACCCCGGTGAAGTTGCCGTAGTCGAACACCTCGTAGCCGCGGCGCTCGCGCACGCGGCGGCGGAGCTCCGGGAGGAGCGTGTCGCGCGTCCAGGGCCCGGCGGGCGCGACGCGTCCCGTCATCGCCGCCGGATGCAGCGACGGGGAGTAGGTGAGCGCGTAGCCGTGGTACGACCCGTCGGTGGTGTGGAGGTCCACGAACACGTCGGGATCCCAGGCGCGGAACATCGCGAGCGAGGCGGCCGTCTCCGGCGCCTCGTCCTTCACGTAGTCGCGGTTGAGGTCGTAACCCTGGCCGTTCGGCCGCTGGCCGATCAGGGGCGGTCCATCCTGCTCGGAGCGCTGCCGTTCCTGCGGCCCCCACGCATCGTTGCCGTCGGCATTGTAGATGGGCACCGCGATCAGTACGATCGAATCGAGTGCGTTGCGCTTCGGGTCGAGCGCGAGGTCGCGGAGCAGCGCCTGCAGCGCCTCCTTCCCCTCCACCTCGCCGCCGTGGATGTTCGCCTGTACGTAGACGATCGGCTTCCCCGACCGGCGCGCCTCGCCCGGCGTGCGCACGAGCGGCCGCGACACCACGAAGTACGGGAGCACCCTGCCGAGCGACGTGGTGCCGAGGATCCCGCGCACCATCTCGCCCGGCGCACGCCGCTCGAGCGAATCCACGAATGCGATCACGTCGGCATAGGTGGACGTCTCGACGTACCTCGTCCGCTCGGCGCGCGTCTGCTGCGCCGAGGCGGCGAGCGGTGCGAGCGCACACGCCGCGAGCGCGAGCCACGCGCGGGAGGTGGGCGACGGACGACCAGGCTGAGTGCCCGCGGTCCCATGCCCGGGACGCCGGAGAACGCGCATTGCCTCGCCTCTCACATCTCCCATCTCCCCTCTGCGGTTCATGCGGGCTTTCCCGTCTGCGGATAGAACGTCCGCCCCGCCCGCGCCATCTCCCGGAGGATCGCCGCCGGCGTGAACCGTCCCGGGTGCTTCGCGTCGAGCGCTTCGAGCTGCGCCACGACCTCGCCCGCGCCCGCCGCGTCCACGTGCCGGAACGGCCCGCCACGGAAGGGCGGGAACCCGATCCCGAACACCGCGCCGATGTCGCCGTCGCGGGCCGAACGCACGATGCCTTCCTCCAGGCAGCGCGCGGCCTCGTTCACCATCGCGAGCGAGAGGCGGCGCTGGATCTCGTCCCGGGGCACCTCGCGGCGCTTCTTCCCTCCGGGGAAGAGCTCGTAGACGCTCTCGTCCACGCCCTCGCGCTTGCCGCGCTCGTCGTACGTGTAGAAGCCCTGATTCCCTTTCCGGCCGAGTCGTCCCGCGCCGAGAACCTTCTGCAGCGCCTCGCTCGGCTGCATGCGGCCGCCGAACGCCTCGGCCATGATCGCGCCGGACTTGCCGGCGATGTCGAGCCCGACCTCGTCGATGAGGTTGATCGGCCCCACCGGGAACCCGAAGGCGCCCATCGCCTTGTCGATCACGTCCACCGCGATGCCCTCGTCGAGCAGCTTGCCCGCCTCGTTCACATAGGGCGCGAGGATCCGGTTCACATAGAATCCCGGGGAGTCGTTCACGATGATGACCGTCTTGCCGATGCGGCGGCCGAACTCGACGACCGTGGTCACCACCTCGGGAGCCGTCTGCGGCGTCACGATCACCTCGAGCAGCGGCATCTTGTGCACAGGCGAGAAGAAGTGCATCCCGATCACCCGCTCGGGGCGCCGACTCGCCGCCGCGATCCTCGAGATCGGGATCGTGCTCGTGTTGGTGGCGAAGATCGCCGACGGGGAGAGCCGGGCCTCCGTCTCCTTGAGCACGGTCTGCTTCACGCCGAGCTCCTCGAACACCGCCTCGATCACGAGCGGCACGTGCCCGAAGCCCGTGTACTGCGTGGTGCCAGCGACGAGCCCGAGCTGGTCCTCGAACTGCTGCCGCGTGATCTGCCTCTTGGTGAAACGGTCCTTGAGTATGTCGCGCACGGCGCCGACGCCCTTCGCCACGCGGTCGGCCTCGGTGTCCTTGAAGCGGACCGGGATCCCCTTCATCACGGAGATCGCAGCGATGCCCGATCCCATGAACCCGCTCCCGAGCACGGCGATGCGGTCTACCGGCAGTGCCGGGGGTGCGACGCCCGCCACGCCCGGATCCTTCTTGAGCGCGGTAGTGGCGTAGAAGAGGAAGATCAGCTCCCTCGAGACGGCGGTCATCGCCATCTGGCCGAAGAGCCGTGCCTCCTCGGCGAATCCCTCGGCCTCGGTGCCGTGGAAGCCGGCGGCCACCGCGTCGATCGCCGCCAGCAGCGCCGGGTAGTGGCCCTTCGACTTCTTGAGCGTCATCTCCCGCGCCTGGCGGAAGACCACCGCGCGGCCGATCGGGTTGTCGTCGAGCAGGAGTTCCTTGGCGCCGTGCGGACGGCTGTCGCGCTTGCGGGCGACGGCGCCGCTCGCGAGCTCCTTCGCCCGCTGGATCGCGATGGCGCGCAGGATACTCGGGTGCACGAGCTCGTCCACGAGGCCGACCTGCAGCGCCTTCTTCGCTCGGACGTTCTTGGCGGTGAGGATGATGTCGAGCGCGGCCTGGAGGCCGATGAGCCGCGGCAGGCGCTGCGTGCCGCCCGCGCCGGGAATCAGCCCGAGCTGCGTCTCCGGCAACTGGAGCATCGTCTTCGGCGTGTCGGCCGCGACGCGGTAGGCACAGGCGAGGGAGAACTCGAGCCCGCCCCCGAGGCAGGCCCCGTCGATCGCGGCGACGACCGGCACGCGCCCCTTCTCGATGCGCTGCATCATCGCGTGACCGAACGCGCTCGCCGCCGCCGCGTCGGCGGCGGTGCGGAACTCGAGGAACTGGTCGATGTCCGCGCCGGCGATGAAGATCCCCGGCTTGGCGCTGATCAGCACCGCACCCTTGATCGCCGCGTCCTGCTCGATGCGCTCGACGACCTGCGTGAACTCCTCGATCACGGCCGGCGAGAACTTGTTCACCGACTCGCCGGGGAGGTCGAAGGTGACGACCGCGACGCCGTCCTCGACCTCGAGCGAGAGGGCCTGGCCCTTCGTCGTGTCGCTCATGCGCGCTCCACGACCATCGCGAAGCCGAGCCCGCCGGCCGCGCAGACGGTCATCAGGCCGAACTGGCCGCCGCGGCGCCCGAGCTCGTTCACCAGCGTGGTGGTGATGCGGGCGCCCGTGGCGCCGAAGGGATGCCCGATCGCGACCGAGCCGCCCATCACGTTGAGCCGCGTGCGGTCCACCGCGCCCACCGGTGTGCTGAACCCCGCCCGCTCCGCCCACATCGGCGACTCGAAGCCGCGGAGGTTGGAGAGCACCTGCGCCGCGAACGCCTCGTGCATCTCCACGAGATCGATCTCCTTGAGCGTGAGTCCGGCGCGCTTGAGTGCGACCGGCGCCGCGAGCACCGGCGCCTGGAGGAGCTGTTCACCCGGATCCACCGCCGCGTACGCATACGACCGGATGTACGCCTTGGGCTGGTAGCCGAGTGCCTTGGCGACGTCCTCTCGCATGAGGAGCACCGCCGCGCCCCCGTCGGTGAGCGGCGACGCGTTGCCCGCCGTGACGGTGCCATAGCGACGGTCGAACACCGGCTTGAGCGCGGCGAGCGCCTCCAGCGTCGAGTCGCTGCGGATGCCGTTGTCCTCGGTCATCGCCTTCTCGTATCTGGGCGGCAGCATCACCGGCACGATCTCCGCCGTGAGCCGACCGTCGGCGGTGCCCGCACTCGCCTTCAGGTGCGAGGCGAGGGCGAGGGCATCCTGTTCCTCGCGCGGGATGCCGTTGATCTTCGCCATCTTCTCCGCCGACTGGCCCATCGTCTCGCCCGTGGTGGGCTCGGCGATGGCCGGCGTGATGGGCACGAAGTCCTTCGCCCGGATCTTCCCGAAGGCCTGTACGCGCTGGGCGAGGGTCTTGGCCTTGGAGGCCGCGATGAGCGCGTCGGAGAATCCGCGCGAGTGCAGGATCGGCACGTTGCTCAACGACTCGGCGCCGCCGGCGATGGCGATCTGCGCGTGGCCGAGCGCGATCTGGTCGGCGGCGTCGGTGATGGCCTGGTTGGCGGAGGCACACGCGCGGGAGACGCTCCACGCATCCACCTTCTTCGGGAGGAGCGGCATCAGCGCGATCTCGCGCGCGATGTTGGGCGCGAGCACCGAGGGGATCACGGTGCCGAACACGAGGAGGTCGAGCGCCGCCGGATCGAGGTCGGAGCGATGCACCAGCTCGCTCACGGCGATCTTGCCCAGCTCGATCGCACTGAGCGCCTTGAGGGTGGTGCCGGCCTTGGCGAAGGGGGTGCGGACACCCGCGACGATCGCGACGCGTCTCCCCGGTTCATAGATGGGCATCCGATAAAGCTAGGGTCGGTCGGCGCGGTGCGCAGGGCGGCGATGCTGTCGGATGCGGAGGCGCGGCGGTATGCTCCCCGCGTGTCCACCCCCATGATCCCGCGGCGCGCCCAGCGCCTCCTCGACCTCGCAGACCGGCGCTTCGACCTGCTCGTGATCGGCGGCGGGATCACGGGCGCCGGGATCGCGCGCGATGCGGCACGGCGTGGGCTCGCCGTGGGGCTCGTCGAGCGGGACGACTTCGCCTCGGGCACGTCGAGCCGTTCGTCACGGCTCGTGCATGGCGGGGTGCGGTACCTCGAGCACGGATACCTGCACCTCGTGTTCGAGGCCAGCCGCGAACGCCGGCGGCTCCTCGCGCTCGCGCCGCACCTCGTCCACCCGCTGCGCTTCACCTGGCCCGTGTATCGAGGGGCGCGCATCCCCCGCTGGAAACTCGCCGCAGGCCTCGCGCTCTACGACCTGCTCGCCTTGTTTCGGAACGTCGGCCGCCACCGCCGGTTGGACGCGGAATCGGTGCTCGAGGCCGAGCCCGCCCTCGCGCGCACCGACCTCACCGGCGGTGCGAGCTACTGGGACGCCGCGACCAACGACGCGCGCCTGACGCTCGCGAACGTGCTCGATGCGGCGCACGCGAGCGCGACGGTGCTCAACTACGCGGACGTCACCGCGCTCACCTTCGGGGGGGGCGCTGGGCGCGCCCGCGGCGCGGTGACCGGTGCCGTGGTGCGCGACCGGCGCGGCGGCGGCGAGCTGCAGGTGCAGGCGCGCATGGTGGTGAATGCGTGC
>JAOUHR010000157.1 GCA_029884515.1 Gemmatimonadota bacterium | reverse complement strand
GCCGACGCGGCGCACATCCGCTTCGTCCGCGGCGGCCTCACCCGGCAGGGCGAGCTGCTGCGACTCGTGGGCAACCTCCGCATCGAGGTCCTGAGCGCACGATGATCGAGATCAGCAAGCTGACCAAGCGCTACGGCGACTTCACCGCGGTGGACGACATCGACCTGGTGGTGCCGCGCGGCGAGCTCTTCGGCTTCCTCGGCCCCAACGGCGCCGGCAAGACGACCACCCTGCGCATGATCGCCGGCATCCTCAAGCCGACGAGCGGCACCATCAAGGTCGCCGGCGTGGACGTCGCGAAGGACCCGATCACGGCCAAGTCGAAGCTCGGGTTCATCCCCGACCGGCCCTTCATCTATGAGAAGCTCACGGGCGCCGAGTTCCTGCGCTTCGTCGCGGGGCTCTACGACCAGGAGGGGGCGGAGGTGGAGCACCGCGGCCGCGAGCTCCTCGCGCTCTTCGACCTCGAGGAGTGGCGTGACGAGCTGGTGGAGAGCTACTCGCACGGGATGCGGCAGAAGCTCATCATCTCGAGCGCCTTCGTGCACCGTCCCGAGGTGATCGTGGTGGACGAGCCGATGGTGGGGCTCGACCCGAAGGCCGCGAGGATCCTCAAGGACCTCTTCCGCGAGTACACGCGGCGCGGGCACACGATCATCTTCTCGACGCACACGCTCGAGGTGGCCGAGTCGCTCTGCGACCGGCTGGCGATCATCGTGAACGGGAGGATCAGCGCCTACGGCACGATGGCCGAGCTGCGCCGCGACCTGCAGGGGGGCGAGCGCGACCTCGAGGAGATCTTCCTCCGCCTCACCGGCGAGAACGCCGCACGGAACCTGGTGGATGTCCTCGACGCCTGAATCCCTCGCCGCCGTGGACGTGCTGCCGCCGCGCCGGAGCTCGAGCGGGAGCATGCGCGCGGTGGGGCCGCTGCCCGACCCGCCGCTGCTGCACCTGCTGCTCCCCAAGTGGCTCACCGCGCGCTCGCGCACGATGCAGGGGGAGAAGGGGCGCGGCGCGCGCTTCGCCATCCTCGGCATCACGGGCTTCTTCTTCTGGGCGCTCGTCTTCGGCGTGCTCTACCGGCTCCTCAAGTACTTCCGCGGCGTCGAGGAGATCGGCGCGCTGCTGGCCGGCAAGCTGCTCGGGCTGATCCTCCTCGGCTTCACCTCGATCCTCCTGCTCTCGAACGTGATCACCTCGCTCTCGAGCTTCTTCCTCGCGAAGGACCTCGACATGCTGGTGGCGGCACCGGTGGACTGGTTCCGGCTCTACGGGGCGAAGCTGCTCGAGACGGTGGTGGCGTCGAGCTGGATGGTGTTCCTGGTCTCCATCCCGATGTTCGCGGCGTACGGGATCGCCTACGAGGGGGGGTGGACCTTCCCCTTCCTCGTGGTCGCGTTGATGGTGCCGATGTTCGTGATCCCCGCCGTGGTGGGGAGCGCGATCACGCTGCTGCTCGTGAACATCTTCCCCGCCCACCGCACGCGCGACATCCTCTCGGTGATCGCCGTGCTCACGGCGGGCGGGATCGTCCTGCTCTTCCGGCTCATCCGCCCCGAGCGGCTCGCGCGTCCCGAGGGGTTCCGGTCGCTGATGGACTTCATCTCGGTGCTCCGCACGCCCACCTCGCCCTTCCTGCCGAGCGAGTGGGTGCAGCGCTCGACGATGGGGTTCCTGAACGCGCGGCCCGAGTGGCTCTCGGTGTACCTGCTCTGGACCACCGCGGCCGCCCTCATCGTGCTGGGCGCGCTGCTCCACCGCTGGCTCTACCTCACGGGCTTCAGCAAGGCGCAGGAGAGCGCCCAGCGCGCGACCACCGGCGGCGGCACGATGGCGCGGCTCGGCCGCGCGATGCTCGCGCCCTTCGGGGTGCTGCGCCGCGAGCTCGTGATGAAGGAGCTCCGCCTCTTCTTCCGCGACACCACGCAGTGGTCGCAGCTGATCCTGCTCGCCGTGCTCGTGGTGGTCTACGTGTTCAACATCAAGTACCTGCCGCTCCGGGGCGAGGGGATCACCTTCTTCCTCGTGAACGTGGTGCCCTTCCTCAACCTGGTGCTCGCGGGCTTCGTGCTGGCCTCGATCGCGGCACGCTTCATCTTCCCCGGCGTCTCGCTCGAGGGGCGCACGCTCTGGCTGCTGCGCTCCAGCCCGATGGAGGTGCGCGACCTGCTCTGGGCGAAGTACTGGGTGGGGACGCTGCCGCTGCTCGTGCTCGCCCTCGCGATCGTCGGTGTCACGGATTATCTGTTGCAGGTGAGCGATTTCATGTTCTTCGTCTCGGTCGGGAGCATCACGCTCCTCACCTTCGCGCTCTCGGGACTCGCGATGGGGTTCGGGACGCTCTTCCCGCAGTTCGAGACGGAGAACGCGGCACAGATCCCCACCTCGTTCGGCGGGCTGCTCTACATGATGGCGTCGGTGGTGGTCATCGGCGGCGTGGTCGTGCTGGAGGCGCGGCCGGTGTACAGCTATCTCTCGGCGCGGGCGTTCGGCGCGCCGGCGGACCCCACCGGGATGGTGCTCTGGTTCAGCCTCGCCGCACTCCTCTGCATCGCCGCCACGATCATCCCCATCCGCGTCGCCCTCTCCCGGCTCGAGGCCGTCGAACGATGACCCGCATCACCAGCGCCAACGAGACCGACATCCCGATGCTCGTCTCGCTCAACAACCGCTTCGTGGCGTCGGGCCTCACGCTCGCGCGGAGCCCCGAGTTCGCCGCCAACCACCTGAGCGACTACCGCGTGCTGCGCGACGCGACGGGGGGCGTGGTGGGGTGCATCGCGCTCGACGAGTACTCACCCTCGGTGGCCGAGGTGATCTCGCTGGCGGTGGAGCAGGACGCGCAGGGACTCGGCCATGGCCGCGAGCTGATCGCCGCGGCCGTGGAGCTGGCGCGCACGCGCGGCTACCTCGAGCTCTTCGCCGTCTCCTACTCGGACGAGCTCTTCCTCTCGAGCGGCTTCGACCGCGTGCCGCTCCCCACCTACCCCGAGAAGATCTCGCGCTACGTGAAGGTCGACAAGAGCGAGCTCGAGGTGGGCGAGAAGCACTGCTTCGCGCGGCGGCTCGCCTAGCCGCCCCGCACCAGCGCGAAGAGCGACGGCACCGCGCCGAGCACCCAGATGACCGCGGCGGCCAGCATCGCCTTCGAGCGCGGGATCTTCCCCACCACCGAGATGCCGATCCCGATCAGGATCGTCACCCAGATCGTGAAGACGTCCACGCGGCCGAGGAGCCCGAGAAGCCCGGCGGAGGTCGTGTTGGGGTCGAGGAAGCGCCCCACGCCCAGGGAGAGCTGGTAGCGTCCGCGCAGCGCGCCCGTGTCCAGTACGAGCCCCTGCACTGCCACCAGGACCGCCTCGAGGACACGCGGCAGGTACGCGTACGCGGCGATCATGGCGGCCGCCCCGTAGCCGTTGCCCGCGCCGAAGAGTTTCCCGACCAGCCAGATGCCGAGGCCGAGCACCAGCACGATGAGCGGGATGGCGACGATCACGATGTACTTCATGTAGCCCCCGAACTTCTCCATCGCGGCGCGCGCCGTCTGCGCCTGCTCCGAAGTCATGTTCGGGTTCTGCTGCTGCATCGTCTGGACCTGCCGGTCGAACTCGGCGTCCATGATGCCCTGCATGCTCCCTTGGTTGGCGAAGGTGAGCACGGTGAGGAGCACCGTGAGCACGGTGGTCACCGCCACGAAGCCCGAGTTGGCGCGGCGCGCGAACACCTGCGCTGGGCTCACGAAGATGTCGATGAAATCCTCGAACAGGGACGCCTTCTCGACTGCGGGCGTGGTGGGAGCGTCGACGGTCTCGGTCACGGCCAGCTCCGGATCGGGGTGGGTGGGACGATCGTCCTAGTTTGCAGGCGGTCGCCGGCCACCGCAACGTGACGACGCCCGGCCGCGTGTGCGACCGGGCGTCCTGGCACGCTCCCCCACGAGCGTATCAGCGGCCGTCGTCGGGACGGCGGCGGGCGGAGTCAGGCGCGGGGCGGCCATCGGGCGGCATCGGACGCCGCGGGCCGGCCTGCGCACCACCGCGCACGCCGCCGCGCGCACCGCCACGGGCATTGCCGCGCCCGCCGCCGCGCACCCCCCCGCCCGAGCGCGCACGCGCCTCACGCAGACCGCGCTGCCGGCCACGCTCCTCGGCCTGCATCTCGCGCACCTTCTGCCGCTGCGAATCGTTCAGCACACGCTCGGCCGCGGCACGCGAGGTCGAGTCGCGGCGGCGCATCTGCTCCATCTGCGGGCGGAGCGCCTCCATCCGCGCGCGCATCGAGTCCGGGTTCATCGCCGGACGGCCGTCCGGGCTCCGCATCGCCCGGGTGCGCACGGAGTCCTGCATGGTGCGCATGCGAGCCTGCATCGCCTGGCGCTCGGAGAAGAGCGAGCGCTCGATCGAGTCGAGCTGCGCCACTTGGCGCGGCGAGAGGTCGAGCGCGCGCCGCGCGTTGAGGAGCGCGGTCGCATCCATCGGCGGGATCGGCGTGCCCGCCTCGGGACCCTGTGCGCCGCGCGCGCCGCGCGCGGCCGGCGGCATCGGGCGCTGGGGACCGGCGCCGGCGCCGCCGGCTTGCGCGAACGCGGCGGCCGGCGCGGCGACCAGGAGCGCGCCGATCGTGAGGAAGGTGTTCCGGATGTTGCGTGACATGGTGGGTCTCCTGTGCGGGCACCGAAGGCGGTCCCCGGGTTCACCTGTTCTGACGCCGCCGACGGCCAGGCGTTAAGTCCGTGGCGCCAAGCCGTTTCGGGACGATAACTTCCGCGCTTCCGCCGCACCCACCCGCACGCCGCCGATGCCCGACTTCCACGCTCCTCCCCGATTCCCTCGCGGGTTCCGCTGTGCCAGCCGGAACGTGGGACTCAAGCCCGAGGCGAAGGACCTCACGCTCTTCGCGAGCGACGTGGACGCGGCGGCGGCCGCCGTCTTCACGCGCAACCACTTCCCCGGCGCACCGATTGTGCTCGGCCGCGAGACGATCCGCGGCGGCCGGCTCCGCGCGATCATCGCCAACAGCAAGGTGAGCAACGTCGCCACCGGCGCGCGCGGGCTCGACAACGCACGGCGCATGGCCGCCGCCGCCGCGGCGGAGCTCGGCACCTCGCCCGACCGCATCCTCGTGAGTTCCACCGGCGTGATCGGCGTGCAGCTGCCCGTGGAGAGGATCGAACGCGGCCTGCGCGGCATGGCCGGTGCGCTGCAGGACGACCCGCTCCTGGGCGCCGAGGGGATCATGACCACCGACACGCATCCGAAGGCGCTCTCGGCGGGCGTCGGCGAGGCGACGATCACCTGGGTCGCCAAGGGGTCGGGGATGATCGAGCCGAACATGGCGACGATGCTGGCCTACATCTTCACCGACGCCGCGCTCGCCCCGGCCACGCTCGACCGCATGCTGCGCATCGCCGTCGGGCGCTCGTTCAACCGCTTGAGCGTGGACACCGACACGAGCACCTCGGACACCTGCGCGATCCTCGCCAACGGCCTCGCCGGCGCGGTGGACGAGACCCTCTTCCTCGAGGTGCTCGTCGCCGGTTGCGTGCGCATGGCGGAGATCCTCGGGCGCGACGGCGAGGGGG
>JAOUHR010000155.1 GCA_029884515.1 Gemmatimonadota bacterium | reverse complement strand
GGGGACCATGGGGAGATGCATGTGGCGCGCGACGGATACGTCGGACTGGCTGACGTCGGGCAGGGACGCACCAGTGTGGCCCTCGTGGTGCCCGCGGCCGTTGCGCGCGCCGCGAGCCACGGCGCCGCGCGCTTCCTCAAGGGGTGGATCGACGCGCAGCCGCAGCTCGCCCCGCGCTTCGTGCGCGCCACGCGAATCAGCGACGTGCTCACCACCGGGCCGTTCGCATCGCACGCGCGGCGCGCCTGGGCGCCGGGTGCCGTGCTCGTCGGCGACGCCGCCGACTTCTTCGACCCCTTCACCGGGGAGGGCGTCTATGCCGCGTTGCGCGGCGGCGAACTCGCCATGCCGTTCGTCGCGGAGGCGACACGTGCCGGGGACGCGCGCGCCGCGGATCGGGCGCTGGCGACCTACGCGCGCGTGCAGCACCGCGAGTTCCGTGGAAAGCGGATCGTCGAGAAGCTGGTCGGGCTGGCGGTCGCCAGTCCGCTCCTGCTGGATCAGGCGGCGCGCGTCCTCAAGCGTCGACGGGACATGTCCGACCTCCTGATCGGCGTCACCGGCGACTTCGTGCCGGCCAGCGAGGTGCTCCGGACGCGGTTCCTCCTCGCCCTGATGCGCCCCGTGCCGCGGTGAGCACACACCTCGGGGCGATGCCGACGGGCCGGCGCATGGTGACGCGCGACCTCGCGAGCACCGCCGCTCCGGTGGCCACCGTCTTCGACGTCGTGCGGGACGTCGAGGCGTGGCCCGCGCTCCTGCCGCACTACCGCTGGGTGCGCATGGTCGAGCGCGACGGATCAGGTGGAGGGATCGTGGAGATGTCGGCCAACCGTCCGTTCGGGCCCCTGGGCTGGCCGACCTTCTGGCGCTCGCTGATGGAGGTGGATCACGCGCGACCCGCGGTCCGGTTCCGCCACATCGGCGGCGTCACGACCGGGATGGACGTGGATTGGGCGTTCGCCCCGCAGGCGGTGCCGCTTGGTGGGACGGACATCACGCTCCTCCACGTGTGGGACGGCCCGCGCTGGCCGCTCATCGGGCCGTTCGCCGCGCTCGCGGTGATCGGCCCCGTCTTCGTGCATGGGATCGCCACGAGGACGATCGCGGGGCTCGTGCGCGCCGCGGAGCGCCGGTCCCCGGGGCCGGCCTCATGACGACGCCGAGGCGCGTCGTCATCACGGGCATCGGCGCGGTCACGCCGATCGGGATCGGGCGCGAGGCGCTCTGGGACGGGTTGCACGCGAAACGTTCCGCCGTGCGGACCATCACGCGGTTCGACCCCTCGCCGTTCCGCACGCACGTCGCCGCGCAGGTGGACGACTTCGTGCCCGGGGACCACATGGAGGCCAAGCGCGTCAAGCGCCTCGATCGCTTCGGCCACTTCGTGGTCGCCGCGTCCTCCCTGGCGATCGCGGACGCCGCGCTGGAACTGGCCGTCGAGGAGCGCTCCCGCGTCGGCGCGTCCATGGGCACTGCCCTCGGCGGGCTGGGATACGCTGAACTGCAGCACGGGCAGTATCAGGCGGCCGGCCTCCGGGCGGTGGATCCGATGCTCGCCCTCGCCGTGTTCGGCGGCGCGGCCAGCTGCAACATCGCGATCGAGTTCGGGCTCACGGGCCCGAACACCACCAACGCGATGAGTTGTGCCTCCGGCAGCATGGCGATCGGCGACGCGGCGCGGCAGATCCGCGCCGGCTACGCCGACGTGATGCTGGCGGGCGGGGCGGAGGCGCCGCTCTCACCGCTCTGTTTCGGCGCGTTCGCGCTCATCCGCGCGATGAGCACGCGGAACGATGCCCCCGCGACGGCCTCCCGTCCCTTCGACGTCGATCGCGATGGCTTCGTGATGGCGGAGGGCGCGACGGTGCTCGTCCTGGAGGAGCGCGAGCGGGCCGTCGCGCGCGGCGCGCCGATCCTCGCCGAGATCCTCGGCTACGGCACGACGAATGACGGGCACCACATGACCGCGCCGCACGCGGATGGACGCGAGGCGGCCCGCGCGATGCGGCTCGCGATCGAGGACGCCCACCTCGTACCCGGCGAGATCGAGTACGTGAACGCCCACGCCAGCTCCACGCCCCTGAACGATACGGCCGAGACGGCAGCGATCCGGACGGCGCTCGGGCCACACGCGGACGCCGTCCCGGTCAGCGGCACCAAGGGCTATCACGGGCACGCCCTCGGAGCGACGGGCGCGTGGGAGGCCGCCATCTGCGCGATGGCCATTTCGCGCCGCTGGGTGCCCCCAACGCTCAACCTCGTCACCCCTGACTCCCGGTGCGACCTCGATCACGTCCCCGCCGACGGCCGCGCGATGGCAGTGGAGGTCGCCATCTCCAACTCGTTCGGATTCGGCGGCATCAACGCCTGCCTCGTCTTCCGCCGCCACGACTGACCGGTCCGATCAGGGCGCCAGGGCGGGCACGGTGAACGACGCCGAGATCATCGCCGCCTGTCCTCCAAGCGGTGTTCGAGAAGGATCGGGACATCACAGGCAGATGCCGCGGGCACCTCAGTCGGATGTCACATCGTGAGCCATCGTCGCCGGACCCGCTGGGATGATCGTCCGGGAGTGGGCGCGCCCGCCCCTTCCCTATCCCGCTCCCGGACCGCCGATGAAGCGCCAGGTCGCCGCTGCCAGCGGTGTGGTCAGCAACGCGCGCAAGTGGGTCACCGGCATCATCACGACGCTCGCCGCGCTGATGGCGTTGATGGTGAACGCCCGGAACCTCGGCCTCTCCCCCTGGCTTGGCCTCTTCGATCCGAGCTACGCGGACCGGGCGGCCCGCCGGATCGTGCTGGCGCCCCGGAGCGACACGCTACGCGCGATCGGGGATACCGCCCTCGTCACCGCGACCGTGACCGATGCCCGCGGGGCGACGCTCGCGGGGGCGACACTCGAATGGCGGAGCAGCGACAGCACCGTCGCCGCCGTGGACTCCACCGGTGTGATCGTCGCGCGCGCCGCGGGCCGCGCGATCGTCGAGGTGCACGTTTGGGAGGTCACCGCCCGGATCGCGATCCTCGTCCGACCCACGCCCGTGCAGATCAGGGTCGCCGGCGACAGCGCGCGCCGGCTCGCCGACGGCGATTCCCTCCGCCTCGTCGCGACGGTGCTCGACGCACGCGATCACCCGCTGCCGGTGCCGGTCCCGCGCTGGCGGTCCACTGACGCGCAGGTGGTCCGCGTGGACAGCGGTGGCCTGGCGGTCGCGCTGGCGCCGGGACGAGCGACGCTCACGGCGACGGCCGGTGAGTTGGAGACGAGTGTCCGCGTCGAGGTGATGCTGACGCCGTCGGTGCTGGTCGCGGAACGCGGGGACGGCCAGCGGGCCCTCGCGGGACGCGCCCTTCCCGAGCCGCTCGTGCTGCAGGTGCGCACTCGCACCGGGCAGCCGGTGCCCGGCGTGGGCGTGGAGGTCGCGACCGAGGACGGCGAAGGCACACTCTCGACCGCGGCGGCGACCACGGACCCGCGCGGACGCGTTCGCGTGACGTGGACCCTCGGGCGCCGCGCCGGCACGCAGCGCCTGCTCGCGCGGATCCCGCTCGTGGACAGCGCGTTCACGATCCGGGCCGATGCGGATCCCCGTCCCGGCGACGCCCGCGTGGAGGTGCTCGACGCCGACGTGCACGGCACCGCTGCACTCCCGCTCGTCGATCCGGTGCGCGTGCGCGTCGCCGACTCCACGGGCACGGCGCTGGTCGCCGTCCGCCTCTCGTGGAGCACGCCCGATGGCGGGGGCGTCGTGGGTGACGCCCGCACGGACTCGCTCGGCAACGCCGAGGCACGCTGGACGCTCGGGAACCGCGCAGGCACCCAGCGCCTGCTCCTCCAGGTCGGACATCCGCGCTACACCCCCGCTCGGACCATCACCGCTCAGGCGCGCGCTGCGAATGCGGCGGCGCTCGCGTTGACCTCGGCGCGCCCCGCGAAGGACGGCACCGTGCGGCTCGACGTGCGCGTGAGGGACGCACACGGGAACGCGGTGGAGGCGACGGCCGTGGCGCTCGCGGCGAGCATCGGCAGCCTGAGTGCCACGCGCCTCGTGACGGACTCCACGGGGTTCGCACAGGCGGTCTGGACGCCGCCCGTCGGACGACGGACCGGAGCGCGGATCTCCGCCACGATCGCCGGCACCAAGATCTCGACGACGCGTCCCTTGGAGGCGACGGCACCGAGCCCGGGGAAGCGACCGCCCGAGCGCTGAACATCGACCGCGCGGCGTACGTTGAACCACGCAGGCCCGGCGCGATGCACCCTTCAGCCTCTCGTTCGCGGTCGTCACGATCCTCCCCAGGCAGATCCCGGACGCCGCGCGGCAGGGCGCAGCCAAGATCCGTGAGCTTCTGATGTTCGGTCCGACTGGTGTTCACCAGCGGCC
Organism: Gemmatimonadota bacterium; assembly: GCA_029884515.1. Classification (GTDB taxonomy): domain Bacteria; phylum Gemmatimonadota; class Gemmatimonadetes; order Gemmatimonadales; family Gemmatimonadaceae; genus Pseudogemmatithrix. Next base: position 1,206 of record JAOUHR010000155.1, on the reverse strand, counting down.
CTTCCGAACGCTACGACGTCGGCACGCGTTCCAAGGGGGCGCCCTGCATCGCCAGGTCGTGGAAGACCAGCGAACTCCTCGACCTGCTGCGCCGGGAACTCCGGCGGTGCGAATCCCCTCTATCGAACTCCTGGCCAACCCCCATAGACTATCCCACCTATGCCCAACCTCGCCGCCAACCATCCGCAGGTGATCCACTTCGCCGTCGCCCTCCTCCTCCTCGGCGTCGCCCTGCGCATCATCTCGCTCTCGGGCAAGATGAAGTGGACCTCTCCCTCCGCCACGACACTCCTGATCCTGGGCACCATCGCTGCCGTCGTCGCGGTCAAGAGTGGCGTCGACGCGCACGGTCCGGTCGAGCGGATCCCGGGCGTGCGCGCGATGGTCATGGAGCACGAGGAGCTCGGCATCCTCACCCGGAACATCTTCTTCGGCGTGCTCGTGCTCGAGCTCCTGGCGCTCGGGATGGCCACGCGCGCGGCAGCCGCGAAGTACGTGAGGTTGGCGCTGGCCGGCTCCGCCGTGGTGGGACTCGTCGGCTGCTTCTATCTCTATGAGGCCGCGGAGCACGGCGGCGAGCTGGTCTACTCCTACGCGGGCGGCCCCGGCTTGCGTACGGCCGACCCGGCAGACGTCGAGCGCCTCCTGGTCGCCGGACTGTTCAACCAGGCGCAGGCGGACCGCAAGGCGGGCAACGCGGCGGCGGCCGCGCGCCTCACCACCGAGTTGGCCGCGCGCGCACCTGCGGACACCACCGTCCAGTTCCTCCTGGCGGAGTCGCTGCTGCGTGACAGCAAGGATCTCCCCGCGGCGCTGGCGAAGGCGCGATCGGTGGACGTGGATCCCACGGTCGCCCGGTTCGCGACGCGCAAGGCCTCGCTCATCGCCGACATCTTCATGGCGATGGCAATGCCCGACAGTGCGCGCGCGGTCCTCGCGCCCGTGGTGGAGGCGTTCCCGCAGAACGCGCGGCTCAAGGCCCGGCTCGATTCGCTGACGCCGCGCTAGACGTGCGGCGGCGAGACGCCTGAGCCGAGTCGCATGAGGCATCCGTCGTGAAGGGGCCCGCGGTCGCGGTGCTCCTCGCCCTCGGGGTCGGCCTCGCCGTCGGGACCCTCCTCGCCGGGGCGAGCGCGGAGTGGGCCGGGTCGGTGGTCACCTCGGCCGACGTGGTGGGGTCGCTCTGGATCAATTCCATCCGGATGA